>CAJTSZ010000063.1:11869-13292 GCA_910578755.1 uncultured Oscillospiraceae bacterium
AGGCCCTGGAGCAGGCCATCGCCTTTATTAAAGGGGACAATGTGGAAACCCAAAAGCTTATCTTACAAAAAATGTATGAAGCCTCCGACAATATGGAGTTTGAAAAAGCAGCCCGTTACCGGGACAGGCTCAACGCCATAAAAAGTATCAAAGCAAGCCAAAAGGTGGTTTCCATCCGGTACGAGGAGGAGGACGTGGTGGCCCTGGTACAGGGAACGGTAAACTGCTGTGCTGTGGTTTTAAAATTCCGCGGCTGCAAGCTGGTGGATAAAGAATATTTTATGCTGGATGTGGCGGAGGACATGGCCGACGCCAGGGCCCAGTTTATGATAAGCTACTACGATATGAAGGGCGAGGTTCCCAAAACTGTGGTAATTGACGGGGAAACGGCCCACCAGGAAGAGTTGCGCCAATTTTTAACGGAGAAAAGCGGCCACGGGGTCAGCCTGCTTGTGCCCCAAAAGGGCGACCAAAAAGAACTGGTGGAAATGGCAAAGGAAAACGCCAGCCAGCATATTTCCGAGCGCAGCCGCCGCACTAGCCGGGAAATTTCCGCCCTGGACGAGCTTTCCCGCCTGCTGGGCTTAAACAAAATCCCCCAGTATATCGAAGCCTACGATATTTCCAACATCGGCAGCGACACCATTGTGGCGGGTATGGTGGTGTTTGACGAAGGCCGTCCCTTAAAAGGGGCCTACAAAAAGTTTTCTGTGCGCAGTGTGGAAGGCAAGGCGGACGACTACGGTTCTATGCGGGAAGTCATACAGCGCCGCCTGGAGCGCTACCACCAGCACAAGGAGGAAGGGGTGGGCTTTGGCCGCCTGCCGGACCTGATACTGCTGGACGGCGGCCGGGGCCATGTGGGGGCCATTAAGCCCCTGGTGCGGGAAATGGGGTTCCAAATCCCCGTATTCGGTATGGCCAAGGACGACAGGCACCGCACAAAGGTGATTGCCACCGAGGATGGTGAACTTTCTATCTCCTCCTTCCGGGGCGCCTTTGATTTAGTTACCTCAATTCAGAACGAGGTGCACCGGTTCTCCATTGGCTATTCCCGCAGCAAGCACCAGTCCAAAGCTTTTGAACTGGCCCTGCGCTCTGTGGAGGGCATTGGCCCAAAACGGGCGGAAAACCTGTTCAAGCGCTTTAAAACGGTAAAAGCTATGGAGGCAGCTACCTTAGAGCAGCTGGAGGAAACCCCCTCCATGACAAAAGAGGCCAGCCGCAGGCTGTACGAATATCTCCATAAAAATAAAGGGGCCTAACAGGAAAGAAAACGGGTGTTTTTTGAATTTTTTATCTTCACATTATTAAAATTTTTCACAAGTGTCCCTTTCACAGATTTTATGGTATAATAACCGCAAAGCAGTTATTATATTTCAAGTGGCGTTCGCCTCGCCCCCGCTGGCGTTGCCAGCTGTTG
>CAJTSZ010000064.1 GCA_910578755.1 uncultured Oscillospiraceae bacterium
TGCCGGCCCTGTTTTGGGTAAGGACTCCGCTGCCATTACCGGCGATATCAGCCTGTGCCACATGGTGGAATATTTGTCCAAAGAGGTTGGCTTCCCACTGCTTGTAAAGCAGGATATTTACTCCAGCGACTCCATTCCTTTTGCAGATAACGGCGTTCCCGGCATTAACTTCTGCCGCTTTGGCGCGCCAGGCGGGGCAAATATTCACTGCCGCCACGACGTTATGGATGCTTTGGCTGCCAAAAACCTGGATGCAACCACCCAGTTTATCCTTACCTTCTGCCAGCGTATTGTAAATTCTGTTGTATTCCCAGTACCACATAAAATGCCCCAGAATATGGTAGAAGCTGTAGATAAGTACTTAAAGAAAGAGAATAAGGATAAAGAAAAAGACAAAAAGGACAATAAAGAAAGCAAATAAACCCTTCAAGGCCCCGGCCAATACTTTGCCGGGGCCTTGCCCTATTGTAATCACTGTTGATTGGCAAAACCACAAGCCGCAGGCAATGGCCCTTCTTGCCAAAAGATGGTGAGATGATGAAAGGAGAAGCATCCGTTATGGGAAATAATACTGCGGAACATATGCCGGCCAAAGAAGAAAGTATAGAACGCCTTGGCCGCCTGCTGCAAAACAGCCGCAGAATCGTAGCCTTTACCGGCGCAGGCTGCAGTACAGAAAGTAATGTGCCGGATTTCCGCAGCCAGGAAGGGCTGTACAGCGAAACCCAGTACCCCTACCCGCCGGAAACTATGCTCAGCAGCCAGTTTTTTTGGGCCAACCCCAAGGAGTTTTACCGCTTTTATTTGGATAAAATGCTGTACCCCAACGCCCGGCCCAACAAGGCCCACCTGGCCTTTGCCCATTTGGAGGGAATGGGCCGCCTTACGGCAGTTGTCACCCAAAATATTGACGGTTTACACCAAATGGCGGGAAGCAAAACGGTTTTGGAGCTTCACGGCAGCGTTTTTCGTAACTACTGTACCAAGTGCGGGCATTTTTTTACATTGGAGCAGCTGTTGGAGCTAACCCACCAGGGTGGAAAAATCCCCTGCTGCCCCTGCGGCGGCATTGTAAAGCCGGATGTAGTGCTGTACGGTGAAAGCCTGGACGACGCCATAGTGGAAGCAGCAATCCGCCACATTTCCCAAGCGGATACCCTGCTTGTGGGAGGGACCTCCCTGGCGGTGTACCCGGCGGCTGGGCTGCTGCGCTATTTTAAGGGGGAAACCCTGATTCTTTTAAATAAAACGCCCACTAGCTGCGACCACCTGGCCACCGCTATTTACCGCCAGCCCATAGGGGAGGTTTTGGAAGAAGCTGTCCTTCAGCGGGGGACCCGTTAAAAAATAGCTTTGGGGTATTTCGCCCTGTTTTTAAGAATTTTGCAGCCTGTGTGTTTGGTCTGCTTGGCCCCGTTCTTTTGTGTAAAAAGGAAACCGTACCGCCAATAGGGCGGCAATGTGCATTTTATCTACGAAAAATAACATTTTATTACACTTTTTTGACGAAAAGCCAAAAGCAGCCCTGTCATATAATTTGTTTACTTTTTTGCCTCATTATCTACGTTTTACACAAAAAAGCAGCAAATTTAGCAAAAAGGCAGCCGCCTTGCCCTGCCCCAGCCTGCCACAGTTGTGAAAGGAAAAAACAATACCGTTTTGTGAGGTTTTGCGAGGTTTTACGAGAAAAACACCATAGTTTAGCGGTTTGGGGCAGTTTTTCCGCAGCCAAAAACCAAGGATATGGGTGAAAACAGGGGACAATTTCCTGTAAAAAGGAAAAAAACGGCACAGAAAAAACAAGGGAAAAAGGGAAAAGCGTAGGGGAATATCCCCACTATTTATGAAAAATAGACAAAAACACCTTGCAAAAAAACCTTTGACAATTTATGAATAAAATATTACCATAAGGTGTAAAGATTTTTTTCCTGCAAAATTTGCGCATTTTGCAGGAAAAAATGAAAAAGGCCCACAGGTATTGGTGTACCAGCTATGGCGTACCGGTGCGGGCAAGTTTATTTATCAGGAAGGAATGATACAACCATGGATTTGACCATTTTGGCTCCCATTGGGGCGGTTGCGGCTCTTGTTTATGCTTTGTACCTGGCAAAAAAGGTAACAAGCGCAGACGAAGGCACAGACGCAATGAAGAAAATTTCCAAATCTATCCGCGAAGGCGCCAACGCTTACCTGAAAAGACAGTACAAAACTGTTGCTGTTGTTTTTGTAGTACTCATTATTGTTTTTGCAGTACTGGCAGCAATAGGCCAGGTAAACGTATTTGTTCCAGTTGCTTTTTTAACCGGCGGTGTGTTCTCCGCACTTTCCGGCTACTTTGGCATGAAAATTGCTACAGCAGCTAATGCAAGAACAGCTCACGCTGCACAAACCAGCCTGAACAGCGGCCTTAAGGTTGCTTTCTCCGCAGGCGCTGTAATGGGCTTTACTGTAGTTGGCCTTGGCCTGCTGGATACCTCCATTTGGTATTACATTTTAAAATTTGTTTATGGTGACAATGCACAGCAAATTGCCTCTGCAATGGTTACCTTTGGTATGGGTGCTTCCACCATGGCTTTGTTTGCCCGTGTTGGCGGCGGTATCTTCACAAAAGCTGCCGACGTTGGCGCTGACCTGGTTGGTAAAGTAGAAGCCGGTATTCCTGAAGACGACCCCCGCAACCCTGCGGTTATTGCCGATAACGTAGGCGACAACGTAGGCGACGTTGCAGGTATGGGTGCGGACTTGTACGAATCCTACGCCGGCGCAAGGCTTTCCGCAATGGCTTTGGGCGTTTCTGCCGGCCTTGGCTTTACAGGAATTATGGTTCCTATGGCCCTTTGTGCTTTGGGCATTTTTGCTTCCATTATTGGTTCCTTCTTTGTTAAAACAGAGGAAGGCGCAGACCAAAAGAAGCTCCTTGGTTCTTTAAGAAAAGGTACTTACATCAGCTCTGCCCTGGTAGTAGTTGCTGCTTTTGCCTTAATTAAGCTTACCGGCCTGGATATTGGCTTCTTCTTTGCCATTATTTCCGGTTTGCTGGCAGGTGTGTTGATTGGTTACTTCACCGAATACTATACCTCCGATTCCTACAAACCTACCCGCGATTTAGCTGGCACCTCTGAAACCGGTTCCGCTACACTGATTATTGGCGGCTTGGCTTTGGGTATGAAATCCACAGCAATTCCGGTTATCATTATCGGCGTTGCTGTAATGGCCAGCTATGTGCTTTCCGGCGGTATGGCAGATATGGCCCTGGGCCTGTACGGCGTGGCCTTGGCTGCCGTTGGTATGCTTTCTACTTTGGGTATTACACTTGCTACCGACGCTTACGGCCCTGTTGCCGATAACGCTGGCGGTATTGCTGAAATGGCCGGCCTGGGCGAGGAAGTTCGTAAAAGAACCGACGCCTTGGACTCCTTGGGCAACACAACTGCGGCTACCGGTAAAGGCTTCGCTATTGGCTCCGCTGCTTTGACTGCTTTGGCGCTGGTTGCTTCCTACATCGACCAGGTAAAGCTTATCGACCCCAACTTTGTTTTGAAAATGGATATTATGAACCCGCCTGTTTTGATTGGTTTGATGGTTGGCGCTATGCTGCCTTTCATCTTTGCTGCTTTAACCATGGAATCTGTTGGCCGCGCTGCCCAGTCCATTGTAGTTGAAGTTCGCCGCCAGTTTAAAACCATTAAAGGCTTAATGGAAGGCACAGCAGAAGCAGACTACCACAGCTGTGTAGACCTGTGTACAAAATCTGCCCTCCATGAAATGATTGCCCCTGCCATTTTGGCAATTGTTGTTCCTATTGTTGTTGGCCTGGTGCTGGGTGTATCTGGCGTAACAGGCATGCTGGCTGGCGCAACAGCAAGCGGCTTTGTTTTAGCTGTAATGATGTCCAACTCCGGCGGCGCTTGGGACAACGCCAAAAAATACATTGAAGCTGGCAACCTGGGCGGCAAAGGCTCCAACAACCATAAAGCTGCCGTTGTAGGCGACACTGTAGGCGACCCATTTAAAGATACTTCCGGCCCTGCAATCAATATTTTAATTAAACTGCTTTCTGTAGTTTCCATTGTGTTTGCAGCCGTTGTTATCAATGTGCACCTGTTCTAAAAACAAAACCCCTTCTTCCTGGTTTCAGGGAGAAGGGGTTTATTTTTTTAAACTTGTACCGAAAAGTATAAACAAAGGCTGCTATCTTTTTTATTGTGCCGGGAAACGGAGGCTTTATTATGCAAAGAATTATAGATTATAGTTATCTGCTTCAAAGTATGCTGGGGAAACCAGGCAAAAATATAATTGGCAGCTTTCAGCTGTCACAAATCAACAGCAGCTCGGTGCAGGCACAGCTGAAGGCGGCCGGCATTGATACCAACAGCAACGAGTACAAGGCTGTAATGCGGGAAATGATGAAAAACGCCAACGGGGCCATGTTTACCAACCCTACAGCAATTAAAAATTTAATGAGCCAGTACGATGCGGATGGGGACTACATTAACCCTAGGACAGGCTTGGCAGGCCTCCTTGTTACAGAGGAGAATATGGCCAGTAAAAACAGGATTATCCCCATTCCTGAAAGCAGCCGCGAGGAAATGTTTGAGCTTACAAAGCGGGAATTTTTGCGGGAAAACGGCGTGGCCAACGGGGATACCACAAAGCGCTCCGATGTATACACAAATTTATACCGGAAAATGCAGAAAAATGACCGCTTAGCGGCGGGCCACACGTTGGAACAGTACGAAAGGGCCTATACACGGGCCTTTGTAGAGGCAGCAAAGGCTGCCAACCCAAGTTGGGAAGTTGGCAAGCCCATTCAGCCGGGTGCTTTGGAGCATATTACAAGGGAATCGGTTGAGGAAGGGTTGAGGCAGTCCAACAGTTCCTTTACCACATTGAACAGGAAGATATAGGGAACAAAGGGAGCAACAGCGTTTTGGCTGCTGCTCCCTTTGTTGTTTGGAGAGGGGACATCCTTTTGGGGAGGAAGTACTGCCGCTGATGGACACTAAAAAATACCATTGTTGTAAAGTGGTTGATTTTATGTTACAATGGTAGCAATTTAAGAAGGGGGTTATCCCCGCAAAAGTGGCCCCGTAGCAGAAAACCTGCGGGGGAAGGAAGGGGAAAAGTGCATTGAAATATATTTGCCTTGTATTGGCTTTGCTGCTGGCCTTGGGTGGCGCTGGCTGCCAGAAAAGGGAGCCTAATAACCAGGGGACAGTTCAGCAAAGCCCTCCGCCCCAGGAGGCAGAGGAGTTAGAAGAAAAAATACCAGAGGAAGTTTCGGAAGAACCTGTTTTTACTGCCCTGCTTAACGGGGAGGCGTTGGATAGCGCCGCCCTGTGGGACAACGTGCGCTTTGGGCCAGGGGATAAGTTAGAAATAACTATAAACCAAGGCCAGGCAAACAGCTTGCATCTGTTTTCCCTGGGTGAAAAGGAAATTTCCCTAAAAATAGAAGTATTTGGCGGGGAAACAACGGTAATTACAGAAATTGCCCCCGGCGAGCGTTGGTGCGCCTTGCCAAAGGCGGCGGAGCAGATAACACTGATTTTTCAGGAAGAAGCAGCCCTTTCCCATGTGCGGCCTGTGCTTATGGAGGAGCCCTTGGAGCAGTTAGCAATTGTGGGCTACTGGCCAGTGGCTTCGGCAGAATGGGAGGCGGTGGAAAGCCACTTAAATAATGTGACCGACCTGGTAGTAAACACCGGCTGCTACTGGCAGGCCGACGGCGCTTTGGCGGTAAACCAGCCCCTAAAGGACGCTTTGGCCCATTTAAACAAATTGCCAGGGGGCAGCCGCCCAGCGGTGTGGTGTACCATCAACCCCCAGGGGGCCCTTATCCGGGAGGGGACAGCGGGGGAAACCATAAACACCCCGGAAAAGCGGCAGGCTTTAGCAGAAACCATGGTGCGGTTCTGCGTGGAAAACGGCATACAAGGTGTGGATATTGACTGGGAAACCCCAACCCTGGCGGAATGGCCGGATTTCAGCAGCTTTATTGTTACCCTCTCTCAAAAATTACAGGAGGAAGGGCTGAGGCTTTCTTTGGCGCTGTATCCGGGAAATGTCCACCTGGGCCAGGAGGCTATTGCTGCCGTGGACAGGGTGAACATAATGGCCTACGACCAGTTTGACAGCCAGGGCCGCCACGCCACTTATGAGGCGGCAAAGGCGGCGTTGGACTATTTTGCCTCTGCCGGGTTTTCCCAGGGGCAGCTTTGCCTGGGGGTACCTGCCTATGGGCGCCCTTTGGATATGTCTGCCCAGTGGCCCTTTTACAGCAGCGCTCAGCTAAGCCAGGGGGCAAATTTACAGGGGGATGTGTACTACAACGGCCCCCAGCTGGCGGCGGATAAAACCATGCTGGCGGCGTCACAGGGGCTGCAGGGGCTTATGGTTTACCACCTTAGCTGCGATTTGCCAGGGGACAACCCCCAGGCCCTGACAGCGGTGATTTTAAAAACAAGCCAGTGGAAACAGGAGGGGAGATAAAATGGGACGTCGGCTGTTTTGCGATATTTGCCCCCTTACCTATTCCATATCCTACCATAAACAGTGCCTGCTGCGGAGTATGGAGAATCTGCGTCCCCAGCGGCCCCAGGCGAAAGGCCGGTTGGAGCAGCCCCTGCCCTATGTGGTATATCGCCATAAATCCCTAATACGGCGCAGGCTGGGGGAGGTGGACCCGCAGCTCCAGGAAAACAAGGCGGTAAACCTTTCCATTGCCGCCCCAAAGGTAAATGGGGTTATCATACGCCCGGGGGAGGAGTTTTCCTTTTGGGGGCTGGTTGGCTCCTGCACCAAGGCGAAAGGGTATCTTAATGGGCTTACCATTGCCAACGGTACAACAGGAAAAAGCATTGGCGGCGGTATGTGCCAGTTTACTAATTTAATTCACTGGCTGGTGCTGCACAGCCCGTTGGAGGTAACGGAGTACCATCACCACGATAAATACGACTTGTTCCCCGATTTTGGCAGGGTGGTGCCCTTTGGGGTGGGAACTTCTATTTTATACAATTATTTGGACTACCGGTTTTACAACCCCACCCAGGCAGATTTTCAGCTGCTGGTGGAGGTAAAGGGGGAATACCTGTGGGGGGAGCTGCGGTGCAGCCAGCCCCAAGGCCAAAAGTTTCACATTGAAACAGAGGGGGAAGCCTTTGTACGCAGGGCGGACGGGGTGTACCGTTTGGGCAGGATATACCGCCTGCGTGTGGATAAGGCCACAGGGAATATTTTGGAGCGCCAGTGTATTAAAGAAAATAACGCCCTGGTGTGCTATGACGAAAGCTATATTCGGCTGGAGCAGTGGCAAACTTACCAGCAGCATACCGCTGGTAAGTAGCCAGTTTGCCTTTGGCAAACTGGTGAAGCTTGTGTTTATAGGTAGGCCTGCCCAAAGTAGGGGCGGCATTCCCGCCAGTGCAAAGTCATAGGCACGGGCCTCTAACCGATAGCGGCTGTAAATTCAGTAATGCTGAGCGCAGGCGAGGCTACGAAGCGGGCAGAGTGGCCGCGCACTTCCAAAAGAAATATAGCCTGGGGCCTTAGGGGCCTTCCCAACCCCTAAAGGGGTGCAAGGTTGGGTAGGCAATGGGCTGCATTGGTATTCCTTTCTTTGGCGTTTCATATGCTTATAGCATATTGCTACAGAAAGGCGGTATTTCCATGGAATTTTCTTCTATACTAAATTTTATTGGCTCCACACCCCTTGTGCTGCTGGAACGGCTGAACCCTAACCCCAGTACTACCCTTTTGGCCAAGGTGGAGGGCATGAACCCAACTGGCAGCGCGAAAGACCGCGTTGCACTAAATATGGTGCGCCACGCCGAGGAAAGCGGCCAGCTGCTCCCTGGCCAAACCTTGGTGGATGCCACCTGCGGCAGCGCCGGCGTCAGCCTTGCCATGGTAGGGGCCTGCCTTGGCTATCCGGCGCGTATTTTTATGCCGGAAAGCGCCAACCCTTGGTACAAAACCGCTATGGAAACCTATGGCGCCCAGGTTACCTTGACCCCAGCCCAATTTGGTATGGACGGCGCCCTGGCCCAGGCAGCCCATTTGGCAGAAAAATACCCTGCCCGCTACTGCTACCTAAACCAACACCAAAACCCTGAAAACCCAATGGCCCACTTTGATACCACTGCCCAAGAGCTTTGGCAGCAAACCGCCGGGGAAATTACCCACCTTGTGGCCCCTGTAGGTACCTCTGGCACCCTAATGGGCATTTCCGCCGGACTAAAAGCCAAAAACCCCGCTATTGAAATTGTGGAGGCCCACCCTGTCCCTGGCCACACCATTCCCGGTTTGTGTAATTTTCAGGAGGAAGGGGAGCCTTACAGCTATGCCGCCCAGCTGGTAGACAGGCGGATTATGGTGGACACACAACAAGCCTTACAGGCGCAAACCAGCCTTGCTGTAAAAGAAGGAATTTCCGCCGGGCTAAGCAGCGGCGCAGCCTTGGCTGCTGCCATTTCCTTCTGCAAGAACCTGGACCAAGGTACCGTTGTTGTTGTGCTGCCATCCCGCCGGCAGCTGATGTAGGGTGCAGAGGATAATCTTTGTACCCAATTTTTAGCCTACGTAAAAACCCCCCTTTCGCCCTTGGGCGAAAGGGGGGTTATGGGCTTACCTTTCAGAGAGAAGCTCCAAAATTTTAATGTTGCGTTCTATAAAGGCAGACATTTCCTCGGCGGTGAGGGGTTTATGGCTCATCATAGCAAGGTCGTAAATTTGCTGGCTGACCAGCTGGGCGGTTTCACCTTGGAGCTGGGGCAGCTTTTGTACAATGGGGTTTTCAATATTTAGGACAATGGAGATTTCGGGGAGGGTGTCGGTAAAGGTTTCCCCGTATAACCGGCTCATATCCTGAATACGGCGGGCGTATTCCGAAAGAAGCACCACGGCAGGGGCGGCGGTTTTCAGCTTTTCTGCCGTAACGGTTACGTTTTCCTTGCCAAGGCCGGCCTTAAAGGCGGTTACAATGGTTTCCCCGGCGTTCTTTTCTTCCTCGGTGCTATCCCCGGCCTTTAGGGCCTCGCCCAGGTCGGCGTCAATGCGGGCAAAGCGGGTTTCACTGTCCTTGTATTCCAGCATACTAATAAAGTGAGGGTCAATAGCGTGGGTGAGCACGGCGGCGGTGAGGCCGTTTTCCCGGAACATTTTAATGTATTGGGACTGCAAATTTTCATCGGTAACATAAAAGATTTGCTTTTCCTCCCCTTTGGGGTATTCCTCCAGGGTTTTGTAGGAGCCGTCAATGGTTTGCAGCAGCAGGATGTCCTTTATGCGGTCGTAAAATTTATCGTCCTTAATACAGCCGAATTTAATAAAGGCGGAAATATCGTTCCAGTAATTTTCATAGGCGGCGCGGTCGGTTTTAAAGATTTGGTGCAGCTTATCGGAAACCTTTTTGGTGATATGGGCGGAGATTTTGGCAACCTCGCCGTCATTCTGCAAAAAGCTGCGGGATACATTCAGGGGCATATCGGGACAATCAATAACGCCCTTTAGCAGCAGCAGGAATTCGGGGATGATTTCCTTAATGTTATCAGCCACAAACACCTGGTTGCTAAACAGCTTTACCTGCCCCGGCATAACCTGCAAATGGCTGCTTTGCCTGGGGAAGTAGAGGATGCCTTTTAAGTTAAAGGGATAGTCTACATTTAAATGAATCCAAAACAGGGGGTCGTTATAATCTAAAAATACCTGGCGGTAAAAGGCCTTGTACTCCTCGTCGGTGCAGTCCTTGGGAGCTTTCAGCCACAAAGGGTTGGTGTTGTTTACCGGGGTTGGGGGAACAAGCTCCGTTTGTTCATTGCCTTCCTCGTCCTTGGTGGTACGGGTTTGGGTTTTGGGGTTCAGGTAAATTTCGTAGGGCATAAAGGCGCAGTACTTCTGCAAAATTTCCCAAATGCGGGCTTCCTGAAGGAACTCTTCCTCCTCTGGGGCAATGTTCATGGTAATTGTAGTACCCCTAGTTTGGCGGCTGCCTTGGGAAATTTCGTAGGTATCCTCCCCGGAGGAAACCCAATGCACCGGTTTTGCCCCTTCCTGGTAGGAAAGGGTGTCAATTTCCACTGTGGAAGAAACCATAAAGGCGGAATAAAAGCCAAGGCCAAAATGGCCAATAATGCCGCCAGATGCGCCAGCATCTGTCTCAACATTCGCGTCAGCAAATGTTGTTGCATCCGTTTTTTCCTTGTATTTTTCAATAAATTCTTCCGCACCGGAAAAGGCCACCTGGGTGATGTACTTTTCCACTTCTTCTTCTGTCATGCCAATGCCGTTATCCTCCACAGTGAGGGTTTTGGCCTCCGGGTTTATTGTGACGGTAATGCGGGGCGTTTCCCCCTGGGGGGCTTCGCCAATGGCCCGCAGGCGTTCTAATTTTTGAATGGCGTCGCACCCGTTGGAAACAATTTCCCGCAGGAAAATGTCCTTGTCGGAGTACAGCCATTTTTTAATAATGGGGAACATATTTTTGGAATTTACACTGATGTGGCCGGTATGCGCCATAAAAAAGACCTCCTAATATTATGTATACGCCCATGCATAGGTTTACACTATGAAGGCAGTTCAATTACAGTAATATTTTAGCACTCGTAATGCTTAAGTGCTAAAGTATATTGTACTCCCCTGCAAAAAAAAGTCAAGGCCAGGGGGGGAAAGTTAAAAAATGGTTTACAAAACCCTGGGGTAAAGGGTTTTATGAACCATCTTTTATATTGCTGGGGATTTTGCCTTGCCAATGGCTATATTCTTTCGGGGCTGGGTAAGCCCGCCAGCACCGGCTTGGAAGCGGATGAACACTTCCAAAAAGAAAAACCTTGCAGCGGCATACTACTGCAAGGTTTGGGGCGCTTTTGTTATGCTGTTTTAGGAGAAGCCTTTAGCCCCAAAATAAAGTTGATAAGCTGGGGGTCACAGTTTTCTTTTACAATAATAAAGCCTTGGTTTTTGGCTACCATCATATAAAAATTAGCGGGGGTTTCTAAAATAGTGTACAGCTTTTCGTAAGGCACCTTGGAAACACCCACCGAGCTGTGCTGCTCCATGTGCTCCTCAAAAAACAGGAACTCCGAGGTTGTATCCTGCAGCAGGCTGTTGCTTTTGTAAGCTTTTTTTACCATGCGGGCGTTAATAAAGGGGACAATAACAGGCGAAAGGAGCACCCCAATAATAATGCCCACCTTGGGGGCATCGTCAATAAGAAGGGCCAAAAGCAAACAAAGGGCCATAAAACCACCAAGGATTAGAGGGCGCTTCATCAGCTTATTTTGTATGATTTTGTTGTATTTTTGGTATTCCTCCAAGGTATAGATAGTAATGGTGCGGTAAAGGGGTTCTTCCATAGTTAGCAGTTCTCCTTTCAAAACAGGGTAAAAGGCAACCCAGCCCCTGCTTCAAGCAAGTTTATAAAAAACTGCTTAAAGCAAAAGCTGGGTGCCCCAGCTATTTTTCTTTGCTTTTTTCCTTCAGCCACTGGGAAAGTTCATCAATGTCACTTTCTGTAAGGTCGTGGTTGTCGTACAAGGTAGTAACCAGGCTCATAAAGGAATTTTTATGCAGTTTTTGCAGGAAATTCCTTGTTTCATACTCCATATAATCGGCCTGTTTTACAATGGGGGAGTAAATGCGCTCCCGGCCACGTTTTTCAGAGGCAAGAAACCCACGTTCTATTAAACGGGAAAGAAGGGTAAGCAGGGTGGAAATGTTCCAGGTTTTTTCCTGGCTGATCACCTTCATAACATCGTTGGTAGACATGGGGGGGACGCCATCCCAAATTACTTTCATTACTTCCAGTTCAGCGTCTGGTAAGCGTTTTAATTCGTTAGCCATAATGCACCAGCTTCCCTAAAATATTCATCTACGTATAAATGTTACCATTGTAACAGGAAAAGTGCAATAGGTTTAAAGGGTAAATTCAAAATTTTATATTCCATTTATAAAAGTAAAGGTGAGAGTTTAATTATTTTTACGGATTTTTGCAAGAAAAGAGCTTTTAATGGAATAAAAATACAAAATAGTGGAGCCAAGGGTTGGATTTTACCCCTTGTCCCCAAGGCACGCAGAGAGGGCGTCCGTTTTACAAAAATAAAGGGAGGAACTTTCCCTTTTCGCTTTCGTGTTGACAGCTCCAATTTACCAATGGCTTCTTGAATTGAGAAATTGGTCGTGATATAATCGGTTGGGCAAACTGGAATTTATAACGAAAATTATTCTAAATTTAAAATTTTTTATTTAGAGGTTCATTGATGGATAAGGAAATAATGATAAACGCTTTAGTCAATGGGGAAATAGGGTTGGAAGCAATAGGAAAAGAGCTGTATACTTGTGATTTTAGAAAGATGATTTACAGGAAACTGCACACAAAGGTATCTAAGCAACATATCAATATAATTCGGAAACTTATGGCTATAGAAATAGCGGAACGTGAAAAAGACCCATATGATGATGAAATAGTAATTGAAGAAACATACGATTACGAAGCCTTTTATTGGTGCATTTTTTTACTATCACGAATAGGTGATGTCCATGATGTATTTACCATATGGTATGCAAAACATATAGATTTTGATGCTTCTTTTGGAGTTGAGTGGCAGTTTTTGGTTGGGGCAGGGTATAATGAAACAATCGAATTTCTAAAGAAAAGTGACAATCCACAATCTTTAGAAATTATATCCTATCTTCTCAATGAAAATACAAAAAATACAGAAGAAAATGAGTCTTTTAAGGAATGGTTTGATTTTAGATACAACTATTTTCTGGATGAATAATTCCAGTTTATCGGGCAGCGCACCGGGATGGCTCACTGCCTGTTCTGTCTATTATATGCGTATCTCAACACGAAACGGAAAAGGAATGTGGAACTTGGAGCATTGACAATAACGGAAGTATCATGGTATAATAACGAAAAATTCGTTATTATACTTCAAGTGGCGTTCGCCTCGCCCCAGCTGGTGTTGCCAGCTGCCGCAACCGGCGAAGTCGCCAATTATACCATTTCACACGTTGTGTTCATGGTATAATAACCGCAAAGCAGTTATTATATTTTAAAATGGCCGGGGCAAAATGTTCGCTTTGCTCACTGCCCCATGGCCAATTATACC
>CAJTSZ010000065.1 GCA_910578755.1 uncultured Oscillospiraceae bacterium
GCCTGGGAAAATAGGGCGATGCCGATACAATAGTCCCCTTAGGGAACTAAGGAAAGTACCTACACAGTACTGTAGGTACTTTCTGTATTATTCTTAGCTGGTGTCTTTAGCGGTGAGGATCCACCTGTTCCCATTCCGAACACAGTAGTTAAGCTCATCAGTGCCGAAGATACTTGGCGGGTGACTGCCTGGGAAAATAGGGCGATGCCAGCTTTTATATTCCTCCTTAGCTCAGTCGGTAGAGCATGCGGCTGTTAACCGCAGGGTCGTCTGTTCAAGCCAGACAGGGGGAGCCACAAAACCATCTTGGCAGCAGCTGAGGTGGTTTTTTGTTATGCAAAAATAAAAAGGGCAGTCCCTATTATGGCTGCCCTTTCTTCAACAGTTTTTATTTAGTGGTTCCCTTTTGGGGCCTGCTTCCGGTTAAAACTTTTAGTTTGCGGCGCCTTCTTCCGTAGGGGCTTCTGTGGGGATAAGGTCTTCCTCATCATCAAAGATTTCTGTTTCCGACTCCTCTTCCCCTTCTGTCAAAGACTCTTCCTCCTGGGTAGCAGGGTCAACAGTGTCCTCTGAAGAATCTGTATTGTCCTTGCTGGCAGAGGCGCATCCAGCCAGTAAAAGAACACACAGCAAGGCAGCAAGGCAAATTTTATATGTTGTTTTTTTCATAAAGGGTTCTCCTTTTTGTAAGTAATGTAGTATATTGTAGCACTTCTGCAGGAGCCCGTCAATATTCGGCTATATGCAGCAAAATAGAGAGAAAGCCGGCAGCTTAATGCTGACGGCCTTCTGCTTTGAGGTGTGTTTTCTGAGGAGGGTAGAGCAAATACCTAAGGAACGATGCGGCTTCGTTCTTCTTAAGTACAATTTTATTATACACCTTTGGAAAATTTTATTGTGAATTTGGTGTAAATAAAGGTTGAAAAAAGAGTAGTTAATTTATTAAATTTAATTTCACAATTATTAATAAATCAAAAGGAAAGGTAGATTTTCTGTTTAAACTATTTGTATTGTTGGTTTAGTTATTAATTGGGCAAAACCGCATTGACAGAGCAAAGAAAATACAGTATAATGAGTACCAGCATTTTATATTCCTTATGCGGACGTGGCGGAATTGGCAGACGCGCTAGATTTAGGCTCTAGTGGGATAACCGTGAGTGTTCAAGTCACTTCGTCCGCACCACCAGGCAAGGGCCTGGAGCCATTTTGCGCTCCAGGTCTTTTCTTATGTCCCAAACAAGCGCCCGCATCCAAGGGGAGTTCCAAACCAGGCAGGCTTGCCAAAAAAGGCCCCCAGCTTTTGCTGGGGGTCTTATTTTTATGCCAATATAAGCTTTTTTATGTAGTTTCCATGCTGCTGCAAGTGCGGAACCCCTAAAAGCATTGGGGAATAAGATAATAGGAACAGGCAAAGGATGTTCCTTGAATTATTCCTTCCCGCCTGTAAATAAAACGAAGGGCAGGTGTAGGAATGAATATCCCCTTTCTTGCGGCAGAGGCCATCCTTTTAGCCGCCACCTTATCTTTAGACGCATTTGTAGCCAGCTTTGCCTACGGCAGCAGCGGAATAAAAATCCCGCCAGCTTCTGTAGTGGCGCTGAACCTTGTGTGCAGCGGCACATTGGGCATTTCCCTGTGGATGGGGGCCATGGTGCGCCCTTTTCTTTCCCCACGGTGCAGCGGCCTTATTTGCTTCGGTGTGCTGTTTGTTATGGGGCTGGTAAAGCTGTTGGATAATGCAGCCAGATCCTTTCTGCGCAGGTATGGCGAAGGGGGAAAAAGCATACAGTTTTCCCTGTTCAGTCTTCGTATGGTGCTTTGTATCTACGCCGACCCAAAACAGGCCGATGCCGACTGTTCCAACAGTATTTCCGTAAAGGAAGCCCTTTCCCTGGCGGTGGCCCTTTCCCTGGATGGAATGGCCGTTGGCTTTGGTGCCGCCCTGGGCAGCGTCCACAGCGGCGCGCTGCTGCTGGCCTCCCTGGCTGCGGGAACAGGGGCAGTACTGTTGGGGGAACGTTTGGGCAACAGGTTGGCCGCCAGAATAAAATGCAATATTTCCTGGCTTTCCGGTCTTGTTTTAATAGGGCTGGCGTTTTTCAAGCTTACTTAGGGGAAGGAATGGGCTATTTCCAATGTTTTGGTGCCGGGGGTTGTTCCACTCCCGGTTTTTTGGTATTATGTGGGTAAAACATATTATACGGTTGAGGAGAAAAAATAATGAATGAAGCAATCAAACAACGGACAAAATGGTTTACTCAGGCCCGGTTTGGCCTGTTCCTGCACTGGGGCCTGTATGCTATCCCCGCCCAGGGGGAGTGGTTTATGACCAACCAACGCATGGCCGTAGAAGAATATGAGCCCTACTTTCACCAGTTTAATCCCGTAGATTACAACCCTCAGGAATGGGCTAAAATGGCTAAGGAGGCGGGCATGGAATACGCTGTGCTTACGGCAAAGCACCACGACGGTTTTTGCCTGTTTGATTCTGCCCTTACCGATTATAAATCCACCAATACCAAAGCCGGGCGGGACCTGGTAAGGGAGTTTTTGGAGGCTTTCCGGGCCCAGGGCCTTAAAGTGGGCTTGTACTATTCCTTGCTGGATTGGCACCACCCCGATTACCCCAAGTATGCCGACGCCCACCACCCTATGCGGGGCCGCCCGGAATATAAGGAGGAAAACGTCAATTTTGACCGTTACCTGGAGTATATGCACGGCCAAGTAAAAGAGCTGGTGACCAATTACGGCAAGCTGGATATCCTTTGGTTTGACTTTGCCTATGACAATATGGCAGGGGAAACCTGGAAGGCCACAGAACTGATGACCATGGTGCGCCGCTACCAGCCCCACGTGGTCGTGGATAACCGCCTGGAAGGCTCTGGGGAGAAAAACGGCAGTATTATTACCGATACCCCTTCTGTTTACAGCGGGGACTTTGCCAGCCCGGAACAAATTATCCCACCCCACGGTATGAGGGATTTAGCAGGGAACCCAATCCCCTGGGAACTGTGCGCCACCATGAACAACCACTGGGGCTATTGCAGCTGGGATAAGGAATATAAAACAAGCCGCACCATTATCCGCAAGCTGGTGGAGTGCGTCAGCAAGGGCGGCAACATGATTTTAAATGTGGGCCCGGATGCAAAGGGGAACTTCCCAGAGGAAAGCCAGCAAATCTTAAAAGAAATTGGCCATTGGATGGGCAAAAACAAGGAGAGCATTTATGGCTGCGGCCTCAGCCAGTTTGAAAAGCCGGAATGGGGCCGTTACACCCAGCGGGGCAGCACCGTTTACGCCCATGTGTACGAAACGCCCCTGGGCGCCCTGCCCCTGTATGGCATAAAGCCGGAGGAAATAGAGTCCATTACCTATGCGGCCACCGGCAGCCAGGTCAACAGGGGGGAAGCCTGGAACACCGCCCTGTACTCCCAGGTCCCTTTTGTTACCTTTGGGGAAAACCCTGTTTATTCCTACCCCCTGCCCGACGAAACGGATACTGTCCTTAAAATACAGCTGAAACAGCGGTAAACGGGTATACATTGTTTTTCCCGCAAGTAGAAACGCAGGCTGAAATAGGCGCCCAGTATAAGAACCCCTTTTAGCCATATGCTCCCATACTGTACAAGCCTCCGCCAAAGTGGTACAATAACGACAAAGTCGTTATTATATTTTAAAATGGCCAGGGCGAACGCCCCCGCTGAATAACAGTTTTCACATAGGGTTAGGGGCCAAAGGGTCCCCCTAAAAGCCCCGGAAGGGTGGGGGCAGCAGCACCCCATAAAAGAAATTGGTGAAAAGGTGCAGTTTTTTACAAGTTTAGTGAAGCAAAACCAAACTTGTGAAAGTATATAACTATACATAAGGAGAATGAGTATTATGTCAGTAGCTTTAAGCAATGAAGTCAAACAAGCCCTTCAGGACATTTACTACAACGAGCGCACTGGCCGGGGGAAGGAAGCCCTTGCCCTGTTGGAAAGGGCTTCAGCCGCTGGGGACGGGGACGCCACCTGCGTTTTGGCCCGGTGCTACTGTGGCCGCCAATACGTTTGGGCAGGCCATGGTTTCCCGGAGGATGATGATAAGGCAACAGCGCTGCTCCATAAATCTGTGGAACAGGGCAGCGCGCTGGGTGTGTTGGTGGCCCTGCGCAGCCGGGAGCTGCCTCCTCATATCCAGAAGAAAATGCCCTTTGCCAGCCTTCAGGAAGCCTTTGAACAGGTTCTGGAGCTGGCCCGGGGAGGCGACGCGTTCAGCCAATATGTGGTGGGCAACGCTTATTTTTGGTGGGACTTTTTAAGCATTTATGAAAAAACCGCGGATTCCTTCCCCAACCATGCAGCATTTAAAGCCTACTTAAAAGAAAACATCTCCCAATGTGAGGAATGGTTTTGGAAGGCTTTGCGGGGCGGCATGTACCTTGCGGCCAATAATTTGAATAAATATTACAGGGAGGGCGATGAGGATATTATTGCCCCGCAGCCGGAGAAAGCAAGGGACCTTTATAAAATTGCAGCAGAGGCCGGCCACCCTATTACACAGGCAATTTATGCAGATGATTTAACCGAAGCAGGAAGGAAAGAGGAAGCCCTTCTTTGGTATAAAAAAGCCGCGGAGGGCGGGCACCCAGGGGCATGGTACGATGTGGGCCGCTGCCATTTTAACGGCGTAGGTACCGAAAAGGACGCGGTTTATGCCGTGTCCTGCTTTAAAAAGGAATTGGAGAAAAACCCTATCCATACCGGGGCCTGCAACCTGCTGGGCAAGGCTTATTTCTTTGGCGACGGCGTGCCCCAGGACTACACCAGGGCATATCAATACCTTTCCACCGCATACTACAAACAGGACAGCACATGGGGCGTGTTCTATTTGGCAAAATGCAGCTTCAATGGTTGGGGCACCCCCCAGGACTACAGAAAAACCATGGAGTTTTTAAATAAAATGACCTTCTATAACCCAGAGGCAGACTATATGCGGGGGTTCATTTACGCCCGCGGCCTGGGTGTGCCGGAGGACATTAAAAAAGGCGTGGAATTCCTGCAAAAAGCGGGGGATTTGCCCTGCGCCAAAGAGGAACTGCGCAATTACAAAAAAAGCCTTTTTGGCAAATGGAGCCGCAGGGCATAGGGAGGCGCTAGCATCCCACCCCTTTCCAGCGGGTAGCCGCCGGAAAGGGGTGTATTAGTATTCCACCCCCAATGGTAAAGGTTTGGAAGCGGCCAAACGCTTCCACAAAAATAGGGGCTTGGGGGCAGCTCCCCAAGCCCTTAAAAGAGGTGCAACGGTTGAACTATACAATTTCTATTTGTGATGATGAAGATTCCCAGGCGGAGTATACCCGCGCCTTAGTGGAGCAGTGGGCCAAAAGCCGGGATTATTTGGTGGAAATTACCGCCTTCCCCAGCGCGGAAAGCTTTTTGTTCCATTATGAGGAAAATAAAAATACAGACATCCTGCTGCTGGATATTGAAATGAACCAAATGAACGGGGTGGATTTAGCCAAGGAAATCCGCAGGGAAAACAAAGAGGTGCAAATTGTATTTATCACCGGTTACATGGAGTACATTGCCGCCGGCTACGATGTGGAGGCCCTCCATTACCTCTTAAAGCCGGTGATGGCAGAAAAGCTGTTTCCCGTGCTGGACAGGGCTGCCCAAAGGCTGCAGCGGCGGGAAAGCTGCCTGCTCATTACCCAGGGGGACCAGGTGGCCCGCGTCCCCCTGCACGAAATACGCAGTATGGAGGTGCGCCAAAACTACGTCACCATCCATGCCGGGGAAGATTATACGGTAAAACGCACCTTAAGCGATATAGAAAAGGACCTGGACGAAAGCTTTTTCCGCACAGGCCGTTCCTTTATTGTTAACCTGCGCTATGTGCGCAAAATTACAAAAACAGAGGTGTTCCTCAAGGAGGGCGGCACAGTGCCCCTTTCCCGGGGATTATACCACAGCATCAACCAGGCGGTTATCCGTTATTTTTAAAGGGGGAAAAGCCATGTGGATACTTTCAAAAATGATAGATAAGCGCATTGCCAGCTACCAAATGGATTTGGTGCAAACCCACTATGCCGAGGTGGAAAATATGTACCGGCAAATGCGGGGCTGGCGCCACGATTACCGCAACCATATCCAGGTAATGAAAAGCTACGCCGCCGCCGGGGACTTAAAAGCCATAGAAAACTACCTTAACCACCTGGATACCGACCTTTCCACCGTGGAAACCCTCATTAAAACCGGAAATAAAATGACAGATGCTATTTTAAACAGTAAAATTTCCCTGGCAAAGGCCCGGCATATCACAGTAGCTGCTGATGCCCATGTGCCCGTTTCCCTTACCACGGCGGAAATCGATTTGTGTATCATCATCGGCAATTTGTTTGAAAATGCCATCGAAGCCAGTATGGCCCTGCCGGAGGACCAGCGGCTCATCCGCATTTATATGGATATGAAAAACACCCAGCTTTACATTTCCTTTACCAATATGACCGCCACTAAAAAGCAAACAAAGGAGCATGGCCGCTTCCGCACCACAAAAGGGGAAGGCCATGGCTTTGGCCTGGCGCGTATAGATACTATTGTGCAGCGCTACGGCGGCTACCTGAACCGCAACAGCGAAGACGGGGCCTTTACTACGGAAATCCTGCTGCCGCAATAATTTTCCCAGGTACACCCCCCCAACGGGAGTTTTTACGGCAATTCGTCCCCCAGGGCATGCGTTTCATCCCCTAAACGCGTGCCCTGGGGGTTTTTGCGGTATACTATAAACAGAGAAAGGGGAGGTACCTGTGAAAAATAAAAAACCAACCTATAACACATTGCAAAATGTAGGGTATATGGCAAGCCTTGCATGGAACCATAGAAAAACCGTGCTGCTTTTGGTAGTAATCCAGGCGGCGCTGACAGTAGGCTTAAACCTGCTGGAATTGTTCGTTGTCCCCGGCATTCTCCGGCTGGTAGAAACCGCCGCACCTCTGAACCAACTGATTGCTATTGTGGTGCTCTTCGCTTTGGCTTTCATTTTGGTGGACGGCTTGCTGGGCTATGTGAAAGCCACGGGAACATGGGGACCGGTGTTCCTGCGGGGAACGCTGGCCTCCTGGTATCACGCAAAATTCTGCCAAACATCTTTCCCCAATGTAAGCGACCAGAATTTTTTAAAGAAAATGGAATCCGGCATTAAGGCGCTGCAAAATAACAGCAGCGCGGGAGAATACATTTGGACAACTTTAACGGAATTTACTACGAATATTATTGGCTTTGCCATTTATTTGCTGCTTATGGCAGATTTGGATCCAGTGATTATCCTTGTAACAGCTGCTGCCACCATTGCCAGCTACTATTGCAGCAAAAATATTAACAGCTGGGGCTACCGCCACAAAGAGGAAGAGGGGGAGCACCTCCACGGTATCAATTACATCACCTCCCTTTCGCGGGACTACAAGCTGGCCAAGGATGTGCGTATTTTAAATATGAAGCCCTGGCTGGATGATGTATATAACAAGTCCATGGCCCTGTACAAAAGCTTTTTGATGAAACGGGAACGCATTTACTTTGCAGCCGACGCCATTGATGCGGCCCTGGCTTTCCTGCGCAACGGCATTGCTTATGCTTACCTTATTGCTATGGTAATGGACGGAGGCCTCAGCGCCGCGCAGTTCCTGCTGTACTTCAGCGCCATTGGCGGCTTTACCGCCTGGGTAACGGGCATTTTTACCAATATTACAAAGCTGCGCCAGGAAAGCTTGGACATTTGCGCCACCCGGGAATTTTTGGAACACGCAGAACAGTTTCAATTTGAGGATGGTGCCCCCTTAGAGCCCCAAAAGGGCAAGCCCTATGCTTTGGAACTGCGGGACGTTACTTTCCGCTACCCCGGCGCGGAAAAGGACACCCTCAGCCACATTAACCTTTCCATTGCCCCTGGGGAAAAATTAGCGGTAGTGGGCCTCAACGGCGCGGGAAAAACCACGCTGATTAAGCTGCTCTGCGGCTTTATCGACCCCACCGAGGGTGAGGTGCTGCTGGATGGGCAGGACATTCGCCAGTATAACCGGCGGGATTACTACCGCCACTTCTCTGCCGTGTTCCAGAATTTTTCCGTACTGGCAGGCACCATAGCGGAAAATGTGGCACAAGTTACCAAAGAAAGTGGAAAGCTTGACATGGAATGGGTAAAACAGTGTGTAGAACGCGCCGGGCTAAAGGAAACGGCGGAAAAACTCCCCCAGCAGTACGAAACTCATTTGGACAGAAGAATGTTTGATGATGCGGTAGACCTTTCCGGCGGGCAAATGCAGCGGCTTATGCTGGCACGGGCCCTGTACAAGAGCGCCCCCATCCTTGTGCTGGATGAGCCCACTGCGGCCCTGGACCCCATAGCGGAAAGCGATATTTACCAGCGTTATAACCAGCTGACCCAGGGCAGTACCTCGGTGTATATTTCCCACCGCCTGGCCTCCACCCGCTTTTGCGACCGTATTGTTTTAATTGAAAACGGCGGCATTTTGGAGGAGGGCACCCACGAGGATCTGCTATCTAAAGGCGGACGTTACGCCGAACTGTTTGAAATTCAAAGCCGGTACTACCGGGAAAACCGCCCTGAACTGGGGGAGGAAGCGGAAACAACAGCGAAAGGGGAAATATGCTATGAAAGATAAAAAAGACCAAATCTCCGCCAAAGAAGCATGGGCACTGAACAAAAAAGCCATAGCATACTGGTGGAACATTGACCGCAGGATTTTTATCTCCACCGCAGCGTGTAACATTATCAAAGCCATTAGCCCCTATATTACCATTTACTTTTCTGCACAGTTAATTGGGGAAATTGCCGGGCAGCACCGTCCCCAGGAGCTGGTGCGGATAGCAGCCATTGTCCTTATTGCAACCGCCATTATGGGCTTGATTTCTGCCGCGCTGCAGCGGTGGAAAAATGCTGTTCACGAGAGTATCTTTTATATCAACCGCAAGCAGCAGCTGGACAAAATGCTCTCCATGGATTTTTGTGATACGGACG
Source organism: uncultured Oscillospiraceae bacterium (assembly GCA_910578755.1). GTDB lineage: Bacteria > Bacillota > Clostridia > Oscillospirales > Ruminococcaceae > Negativibacillus. Next base: position 9,016 of record CAJTSZ010000065.1, read on the forward strand.
ACATGGACGTGCAAAACCTGCTGCGCCACATCCAGGAGGGTGACAACTGGAGCGGCTGGGGCACCACCCGCGTCAGCGGCAAAATTTTTAGCGATGTTATTACCGCTGTTACAAAAATCATCGGCGCCGTTGCCCTTTCCGTTACGTTGTTCACCTCCCAAGTGCCCCAGGGGAATATGGATTTTCTCAACAGCCCCTGGATGGTTGTACTGATTTTGGGTATTATGATGGCGACTGCGATTATTTCCCCAATGCTGCAAGTAAAGGGTGAACGCTACTTTACAGAAGGCTGCGCCGATGAGGTAAAGCGGAGCAACCGTATATTTTGCTGCTACGGACATATGGCTATTGACGATAAAAGCCGTTCCGAGGATGTGCGTATGTACACGCAGGAGGTATTTTGTATCGAGAAATCCAACGCAAACGCCTGGGCAGGCAAGGACAGCAAGATCAGCCGCTACGCGCGGGGCCCCATGGGCTTTTTGCTTGGGCTGGCTGTAGCGGTTTCCCGCATCTTCACCGGCGTGGCCTACCTGTTTGTGTGCCTAAAGGCCTGGGCCGGCGCCTTTGGTGTGGGATATGTTACCCAGTATATCAGCGCCATTACCTCCCTTTCCTCCGGTGTTTCCCTGCTGCTCAGTACCTGGGGCATGATTCGCACCAACGCCATTTACCTGAAGGACACTTTCGCCTTTTTCGAACTGCCTAACAAAATGTACCAGGGCAGCCTTACCGTAGAAAAACGCAGCGACCGCAACTACCAGGTGGAATTCCGCAACGTCAGCTTTCAATACCCCGGCAGCCAGCAGTGGGCCCTGCGTAATGTTTCCATGAAGTTTACCATTGGCGAGCGCCTGGCTGTAGTAGGGCAGAACGGCTCCGGCAAAACCACCATGATAAAGCTTCTCTGCCGCCTTTACGACCCTGCCGAGGGGGAAATCCTCCTTAACGGAATAAACATCCGCAAGTATAACTACAAAGAGTATATGTCCATTTTCTCCGTTGTTTTCCAGGACTTTCAGCTCCTTTCCCTGCCTTTGGGCCAAAATGTGGCCGCTGCCGGCCAGTATGACAACGGCTGGGCCCGCCAGTGCCTGGAGGAAGCCGGCTTTGGCCCCCGCCTTGCCACCATGCCCCAGGGCTTGGAAACCTGCCTCTTTAAGGATTTTGATAACAAGGGCGTAGCGGTTTCCGGCGGCGAGGCCCAAAAAATTGCCATTGCCCGGGCCCTGTACAAAAACGCCCCCTTTATTGTCCTGGACGAACCTACCGCCGCCCTGGACCCCATTGCCGAAGCGGAAATCTACGCCAAGTTTAACACCCTTATTCAGGACAGAACCGCCGTTTATATCAGCCACCGGCTTTCCTCCTGCCGCTTCTGTGACCGTATTGCCGTGTTCCATGAGGGCAGCGTGGTGCAGTTTGGCACCCACGAGGAACTCCTTGCCGATAAAAACGGCCAGTACAACCAGCTTTGGAATGCCCAGGCCCAGTATTACGTCTCCTAATCGCTATCCCCCAACATTTGCATAAAGTAAGAAACGCAAACCCCCCTCCCCTGTTTCTGCCTCCAGGCGGAACAGGGGAGGGGAGTTTGCGTCCGTGAAATACAATACTTTCAAAAAACACTGCCGGTGCTGTGTAACAAAATTTGTTTTATTGGGTTCTCCCCAAAAAAGAGTAACCATTATAGGGGAAGGAACAATTCATTCTCCTTTGGTACACAGCAGGCCTTTTTCAGCCTGCGGCTGCCCATAAATACCATGAATTTGTTTAAGCCGCGGGCCTTGTTGGGGCAGGCCGCTACACAGCCCATGCAGGTGATACACTTTTGGGTGTCGGTGCTGTCCGGGGCGGTGGGGGAAATAGCGCCTGCGGGGCACAGGGCGGCGCAGGCGCCGCATTTGGTGCAGCGGTGCTTTTTCACCTGGGGCTTCATGGGTACGCCGTGGTATTCCCGGTAGGGGGTATTGCCCGGCACCTTCAGCTGAATATTTTGGGGCTCCTGGGCCAGCAGGGCCTGTATTTCCCGGGAAAAGCCTGCCAACTGGGCGGCGTCTTTGCTGTTGGGCCGGCCAGCGGCGTACTGGCGCATAATAGAATGTTCAGCAATGGCGGCCACTGCGGCAACAGGGCAAAACCCGGCGGCTTCTGCGGCGCTTTGCAGCTCTAACAGGGTATCGTCAAAGGCGCGGTTGCCGTAAACCACAGTTAAAACTGCCTTGGCCCCGTTGCCCTGCATACGGCCAATCTCTTTTAAGGCAGGCTCCGGCACACGCCCCCCATAGGAGGGCACGGCAATAATACAAATATCCTCTGGGGTAAAAGAGAGCCCCTTTCCCGGGCGGCCGGGGCCCAAAAGGGGGATTTCCTCCTGGGGGCAGTTCCAGCCAGCGGCCAGCAGGGCAGCCGCTTTTTTCGTGCCTCCTGTGGGGCTGAAATGAATTTGATATAGCTTCATAAAAATCTCCTTTCCAAATAACCAGCCTTTGCCTGCAAAAAATACATTTATCAAACGGGGTTACCTGGAAGCGGTTGGTGTGTTTGCTTTGTCTAAATACACAAAAATTTGGTATGTCCCGGCAAAGTTATCACACTTGGCTGCCAGCGTATATGTATTGGAACGTTCCAACGTAAAATAGGACACTAGCTCTTTTGCATGGTCCAAGGTGTATACGGCGTTGCCGTCCACATCATACAGGGTCATATCCAGGCTTCCGCTGGTAACCTCCGATTCAAAGACAAACTTTACCCGGTTGCCTGCTTCTCCCCAAAAAGAAATGTCAGAGGTCGCTGTAACCTGCTCCAAATACGTTTGGCCCATGCTGCCCAATACAGTAGGGCGGGTCAGCAGGTAAATGCCCATAATTCCCACCGCCACAACAAGGACAGAGCTAATAAAAATAATATATTTCTTTTGCATACCGTTTGCCCCTTCCTTTCTCAATTTGTTTCAAGTATATCATTAACCCCAACAACTTTCAACATTCGTTTACAGGAGTAGAGAATAGCGGAAGGCAGCGCCCGGGAGCCCCAAGAAAAGGGAAGAATATTCCCTTTTCCATACGGTAAGCCTTGTTAACTTCTTGACTTATGGTTGTAATATGTTTACAATGGTACAAAATAGGTTATTATTGTACTGTAGGCCAACAGGCCAGCTCAGTGAAAGGTTGCCGCAGTTTGGCCCTTTTCCCGGTTGTAAAGGCTATAGGAAAGGGGATAGTAAGGGCAAAAAACAACGTAGTAAAAGGAGGTCATACTTTTGAACAATACAGAAAAAACCATGGAAAAAGTTGTTGCCCTGTGCAAAAACAGAGGCTTTGTTTATCCCGGCTCCGAGGTATATGGGGGCCTTGCCAACACCTGGGACTACGGTCCCCTTGGCGTAGAACTGAAAAACAATGTAAAAAAAGCCTGGTGGAAAAAATTTGTACAGCAGTCCCCCTACAACGTAGGTGTGGACGCTGCTATTTTAATGAACCCAGAGGTTTGGGTTGCTTCCGGCCATGTAGGCGGCTTTTCCGACCCATTGATGGATTGTAAGGACTGCAAAACCCGCCACAGGGCAGATAAACTCATCGAGGACGTTACCAACTCCCCGGCGGACGGCTGGAGCAACGAGCAAATGATGGAATTTATCCGGGAGCATAATATTAAATGCCCCACCTGCGGCAGCACCAATTTTACGGATATCCGTAAATTTAACCTGATGTTTAAAACCTTCCAGGGCGTTACGGAGGACGCGAAAAATACGGTTTATTTAAGGCCGGAAACAGCACAGGGAATTTTTGTCAATTTTAAAAACGTGCAGCGGACTTCCCGCAAAAAGATTCCGTTTGGCATTGCACAGATTGGAAAATCGTTCCGCAATGAAATCACGCCTGGCAACTTTACAT
>CAJTSZ010000066.1:0-6586 GCA_910578755.1 uncultured Oscillospiraceae bacterium
CCGGGCCTTCCCGGGGATTTTTTCTGTATAAAGGGCTTTGTGCCCAGCGCCCCAAAGGGGAATAAAGGAAACTGCCCTTTGGATTCAAAAAAATTTGAAAAAAGGGTTGACAGGACGTAGCGGTAATGCTATACTAATTAAGCAACATGCGGGTATGGTGGAATTGGCAGACACGTATGATTCAGGTTCATATGCCCACAAGCATGCAGGTTCAAGTCCTGTTACCCGCACCAAGCGATTGTAACCCGAACTTATTTCCAATCGGCGATAGGTTCGGGGTTATTTTTTATTGTTCCACAATAAAAAGATGATTTTCGCAAGTTTTGCAGGCGGAGCCAAAAAACTTGTAAGGGGCGCTTACAAAGCTTTTATTTTGCACAAGGGCTTTGCGCCCCGTTATGCACAAAAAAATAGTTTCGTTTCACTCAACTATTTTTTATTTGCCAAAGATGCAAAACCACCTGTTTCTAAAAAAGTGCAGGCGCAGCCGTTTTCACGGTGCGCCTGCATTTTGTATTTTTATTCTGTTTTGGCCTTCTGTTGTTCCCTTTCTACCCCCGTTGCCATAAGTAATATGGAAGAAGGAAACGCAAGATGGTACTACCCGCTAAAGGGTTCTGTAATATGGGCGGGTGGGAAAAAACCCTCAAATATAACGGCGTCATAGCAGGCGGCGTTTTTTACATAGTTTTCTTTTGTTACGGTCCAGGCAACGGTGAACGCGCCCAAGGCCCGGCACAGCTTTAAGGCGCAGCTATCCCGGTAGCGCTGGTCGTAGGCGATAAAATGGGGCCGGGAGAGGAAATTATACATTAAGTGGCTTAAAGCATAGGAGTTGGCCTGGGCGGCGAGCCCGCCGCCTTTTCCCATTTTTGTGGCAAGCTGCCCCCGCATTATTTGCGGCGCGTTCCGCCGGAACCAGTCCACAATCAGCGGGTTAAAGGACTCAATACAGCAAGGCCCGTCGTACTTGCGCAGCAGGTCGTAGGTTTTCAGGCACAAAGGGGCAATATCCGCAGTAGACTTTAATTCTACAATTAAGGGGACGCGGCCGTCCACCAAAGCAAGCACATCTTTAAAAAGAGGGATGGTTTGGTCTGTACTGCCCAAGGTAAGGCTGGCCAGTTCCCGGTAAGTGCAGCTGTTTACCTGTTTTTCCACCCCGCACATACGCAGCAGGCTGTCGTCGTGGAACACAACCACTTTCCCGTCGGCTGTTAGCTGAACATCCAGTTCAATGCCGTAATTGTTGTCCACAGCAAAGGCAAAGGCCTCCAGGGAGTTTTCACAAATAGTTCGGTTGTTAAACAGCCCCCGGTGGGCAAAGCTGCGCCCTATAAACTGAGGGGCTAAGGGGTGTGGTTTGCAGCTGGGGGCCATGCTGGCGGCCAAAGCGGCCCCGGCGCCGAAAGCGGCTAAGGATAAAAATTTCATTAAGATTTGCCTCCTTACTTGTATTATGGCTGCGGAAAAGATAAGTTTTTTTGCTGTTGTTTTTGGCAAAATAACTGTTTACGGTTCTTCCTCCTCCGGGGCAGGGGGAGGGGGGACGGCCTGGGTTTTCAGGCTGGCATAGGCCTGCTTTAGCTGCTGGTACAGGGCAGGGTTCACATCGGCCGTACGCAGGTTCATGGGGCGGTTAAGGCGTTCCAGGTTTACCCGGCTTATCAGCACGTTTTCCTCGGTTAGGGAAGGGGACTGGGCAAGCACGCCGGTACCGGTGCGGGAGGCTTCGTAGGGGCCGTAAATGCCGCTTTGCCCCCGAAAGGTAAAATGGTCAAAATCCCCCACCAGGGAGGAAACTGCGGCAAAGACTTGTTGTTCCTGGCAGCGCATAAAGGGGCCGCTTTGGTAAAAAGCAAGGCTATGGGTGTGGTGCAGCCCCCAAGGGCACAGCAAAATCTGCGCGCCCTGGGCAGCGGCTACCTTGGCAGGTTCAAAGGTGCGGCTGTCCTTACCAGGTAAAACAGCCAAACGCCCCAAAGGGGTAGGGGCCACCTCCAAAGCTTGGCCAGGAACAAAGCCCAGCTGTTCTTCCAAAGGGGTTAGGTACAGCTTATCCTGCTCCAAAATACAGTCGCCGCTGGGGGCAAACAGAAAGCTGCGGTTGTACAGCCCCTCTTTTTGGGCAATTACGGCGGAGCCGGCCATTAAGTACACCTGGTAGTGGTGGGCCAACAGGGAAAAAACATTGTAGTAGCAGTCAAACAGCGGCGCCGCAAGGTATTCCTGGTAGTGGGCGACCAGGGCGCCGGCTGTTTGGGCGTCCCCGCTTAAAAGGGCATCGGCTAAATCCAGGCAGGCGTCATAGTGGGTCATGGAAATTAACAGGGGCAGCAGGCCGGTAAATTCCGGGAAGCAAATAAGCTGGGCCCCTTTTTGGGCGCCCTGCTGCACCAAGCTGTGGAGGTGCTCCAAATACTCCCGCAGGGAATGGTAGGGCTGCAAAGCCATTTGCAGGGTGGCAATTTTAATATTTTCCGGGGAAATATATTGGGGGGCCCCGGCAGAGGGGGCGCGGTTTGACTTAAACTGGGCTGCAATGGCGGCGGGGCTTATTTTGGCCTGAAGCAGCAAAGAGGCGGAGAGCAGCTTGAAACGGTTCATAGGGGGTGGTTCCTTCCTTTAGGGGGGTAACTTTGCCGGGGCTAACGCCGGCACAGGGCGGAAAGGTTTTTTTCTATAAAGGGCAGGTTCAGCTGGCGGCGCGGCGGCGTCCCAAATTCGGCGTGGCGCAGCTTGTTAAAAAACAGCTTGCAGAACAGGGAATGGGTGTGGGCCGGCGGCACCAGGTAGCCGGTTTGGTCGGGTGTAATTTCCCAGGGGGCAGCTACGGCAGAAAAACAGTTGCAGCAGCCCACCACATAAACGCCGTTGCTTTGGGCGGCGTTCCAAATCCCGGTGGTTACCATTTGACGGCTAAGCTCATAGGTGTTAATAAACTGGGAGGAGACCACCAAATCCGCCCCCAACAGGCGGGCAAGGCGCAAAACCTCGGGGTAATAAATGTCTACATCCACACAAAGGAAAATATTGCCGACAGGCGTAGGGAATACCTCCGCCTTGTGGTACTGTTTCAGCTTGTCCCGGTGGGAAAGGTTTAAGTGGGTTGCCCCCTGTACCCCCACAATAGAGCCGTCTGGCCCAAAGAGGCATAAATATAACACATCGTCTACAATAAAACGGCTGGGTACCAGGTAAACCTGGTGCTGGAGGGCATACTTGCGGCAGGCGTTTAAATAGTCGGCAGTATCCCACTGGGGAATATAGGTGCGATTATCAGAAAAAACAACTAAGTCGGAAAACTGTTTGGGCCGGCCGAAAGGTTCCGTAATACATACAATAGTCCGCGCCAAAAAAAGCCCCCCTAAAACAAAATAATATTTTGGTTATACCATAAATTTGCAGAGCCGCCTTTCCCTGCCCCATAAGGGGTAAGCAAAAGGGCTGCTTAAAATATAGTATAATAACTGATTTGCGGTTATTATACTATATTTTTTTGCAGAAAGAAATAGGGAGGGAAAAAGGGGAGCGTTCAAACGATGGGAAGGAAGTAAAAGGCAAACTTGTGAAACCTTTTTGGGGCGGCAGCCAATGCCTCCAAAAGGAACATGGCCTGGGGTGTGGGGCGGCAGTGAGCAAAGAGCTATACTGTTAAACCTGCGAAAGGGGCTTTCCCAGGGCGGGGCGGCGCTGCCCCTTTAAAAAGTTTTGGGTGTTGGAGTATGTTTTTTGCATAAAGCAATAAATTCCTGGGTTGCTTTGGTTAAAAATTTATGTTTATCCCACACAACATAATTTTGACGGCACAGGTCTGCCCCAACTACTGGGCAGGTACACACAGTGCCAAGAAGGATGTCCCGTTTTACCAAAGGTTCCGGCAAAAGGGAAATGCCCATCCCATAGCTTACCGCCTGCACAATAGCCTGGGTGCTGGCGCTTTCCCAATGGGGGTTTAAAGGCGGCAGGCCCTCCACAGCAAAAAGCTGTTCTACAAAAATGCGTACGGAGCTGTTTTTCTCCCGCAAAAGCAGAGGGTATGCCAGCAAGTCCAGCAGGGTAACATCCTTTTTCTTTAGAAGAGGGTGGTAGGGCGGGGTGATTAAAACAAGGCGGTCGCCGCCAAAGGCTTCCCCATGGAGGTGGGAGTCGTCAACGCCGCCCTCTATTAGGGCAATGTCCAGTTGGTTGTTCAGCAGCATTTTCTGCAATGTTCTACGGTTGGAAACGGTTACCTGCACCTGAATTTGGGGAATTTGCTTTTGAAAAATAAAAATAAGCTCCGGCAGCAAATAGCTGCCCAAGGCAATGGTGCTGCCAATGCGCAGCAGGCCAAAGGTGTCCAGGTTGCGCATTTCCTTTTCCATAGATTCAAAGGTATCAATAAGGTGGAGGGCCTGGGCGTACAGCCGGCGGCCGCTTTCTGTTACATAAAGGCGGCGGTTCAGCCGTTCAAACAAACACACGCCATAGTAGTTTTCTATCTCCTTAATTACCCTGGTGACTGCTGGCTGGGTTAGGTGCAGCTGTTCCGCGGCAAGGGTCATGTTTTGGGTTTTGTATACGGTTAAAAATACTTTCATGTGGCGCAGAGTCAAGGGAAGCCCTCCTTTCTATATCAAAAAGGTTATCATTACAATAATATTATAGCATTTTACTTATTGTGGAACAAGGAATATAATGGGGGCAGCCCCAATGTAGTATTTTGCAAACAAAAGGAGCAAGCGCCATGAACCAGAACCACCCCGTCCCGGAGGGGAAAAGGCTGTCCACGCTGTTTTTTAGTATGCTGTACATCAGCGCTTTTACCTTTGGCGGCGGCTTTGTTATTGTTACTTTTATGAAGCGTAAATTTGTAGACCAGCTCCACTGGCTTACTGAGGAAGAAATGCTGGATTTAACCGCCCTGGCCCAATCGTCCCCTGGGGCCATTGCGGTAAACGCCGCTATTTTGGTAGGCTGGCGGGCGGCCGGGTTTGCCGGCATGGCGGCAGCCGTAGCGGGCACTGTTTTGCCGCCTGTGGCTATTTTGTCGGTTATTTCCCTGTTTTACGCTGCTTTTGCCAGCAATATTTATGTTGCCCTGGTGCTGCGGGGGATGCAGGCCGGGGTTGCCGCCGTTATTTTAGATGTTGTATGGAGCTTGGGAAAGGGCGTGGCGAAACAAAAATCCACCCTGGACCTGTTTATTATGGCTGCTGCCTTTGCTGCTACCTTTCTTTTTCATGTAAATGTAATTTACATTATTTTGGCCGCGGCCCTTGCCGGAGTGCTCCGCGCTATGTATCAAAAAAGAAAGGGGGAGCAAGTATGATTTACCTTCAGCTGTTCTTCAGCTTTATTCAGGTGGGTATGTTCAGCATAGGCGGAGGATACGCCGCTATGCCCCTGATACAAAACCAGGTGGTGGAGCTGCACCCCTGGATTACTATGGCAGAATTTACGGACTTGGTTACCATTGCCGAAATGACCCCTGGGCCCATTGCCATAAACGCGGCAACCTTTGTGGGCATACGCATTGCCGGCCTGCCCGGCGCGGTGGCTGCCACTATGGGCTGTATTTTGCCCTCCTGTATTATTGTTTCCCTTTTGGCCTGGGTGTACTATAAGTACCAGGGGGGAAAGGCCCTGCAAAGCGTGCTGGCCAGCCTGCGCCCGGCAGTAGTAGCCCTAATTGCAGGGGCAGGGCTTTCTATTTTGGCGGTAGTGCTGTTCCAGGGCCAGGCCATGGCAATTAAAAATGTGGATTGGGTTGGCGCCGGCCTTTTTGCTGCGGCATTTTTTGCCTTGCGCCGCCTAAAGTGGAACCCTATTTTGGTTATGAGCCTTTGTGGGGGCGCCGGCGCTTTGGTAAACCTTTTTATTGTTTCACAATAAAAAGGCGATGTGCAGGTGGATATAAGCTGCAATAAAGCAATTTTTGCAAGTTTTGCAGGCGGAGCCAAAAAACTTGTAAGGGGCGCTTACAAGCTTTTCTTTTGAACAAATGCCCCGCGCCCCTTTTCGCCCTTCCCACCTTATGCAAAGCTTCGCACGAAAAAATAGTTTCGCTTCTCTCAACTATTTTTAGCCAAAAATTTTGCATACCAATAGCAATTTTGTAACTTAGGGAAAAAAGAGGGAAATTTTAAGTTTTAGGTATTGATAAATTGAGCAAAAACGAGTATGATATGTTCCGTAGACGCTGCGCAGGCGGCAGTACAGCTTGAAAGGAGGATACACATGGAAATTCTTGAGAAAATCACAAAAATTCTGTGCGAGCAGCTGGACCTGGACGAAGAACAGGTAACAGAATCCGCAGAAGTGATAGGCGATCTGGGTGCGGACTCACTTGATATAGTTGACCTGGTGATGACCCTGGAAGAAGAATTTGACACCGAAATTCCAGATGAGGATATTGAGGAACTGAAAACAGTAGGTGATATTGTAAAATACGTGGAAGAACACGTTGCACAATAAAGCCCTATTTCCGCGCAAGCGGGGTGGAGAAGCTTTTATAAAACCGTGCCGGAAGGCACGGTTTTTTGTTTGTTTTAGAAGTGTTCAGCCGCTTCCAAACCTTTTTTGCGGGCCTCCCAGGCCCTAT
>CAJTSZ010000066.1:6686-12800 GCA_910578755.1 uncultured Oscillospiraceae bacterium
GCCCTTCAGTGAAGGGCTTTCAAGTTTGGCAAGGCCAAACTTGAAAAACTTGTTCATAGGCAGAAGTTATCGCAAGTTCGCTTTGCGAACTTGTGGCCCCACGCTGTGGGGCAGGCCCCCAAGCCCCTGCTTATTTGGCAGTGCCACTCAAAAAGCAGCGGCAACCGGTGTTTGGGAAGTGTTTTATTATAACATAGCCACAGGCAAGCTGTATGGCTATGTTACAAGGAACACTTCCCTGCACAAACGGTTGGCCCCCCAAAAGGAAAGGGGGGCTACCCGCTTAGTAGCCCTGCCTACGCAGGGCATTACCGAATTTTGGGGCCCTAACGGTTAGAGGCTACTACCTCCGATTTAGCACAGCGGAAATGCCGCCCCCTCCTTTGGGCGGCATTGGCCTCACGCAGAGGAGTGTTCCTTGTGTACTGTCCATGTAGCTTGACTACGGACTATTAAAACAAAAACACTCCTCAAGTGCGGCCAACCGTACTTGGTTAGTGGCACTGTTTAAAGCCGGGCGGCCTTTTGCGCCAGCAGGCCGACCGGAGGGTTCAAAGGGGCGAAGTCCCTTGCGGCGTTTCTTTTTCCCCTTTTCTTTCGCTGTAGAAAGAAAAGGGGCCGGGTGTGGGCCGGGGAGGCCCAGTAGTAGGGGCTTGGAGGCAGCCAATACTTCCAAAAAGAAAAAACTTACAGCGGTATACCGCTGCAAGTTTTGGGCGGGGTACAGGCGCGCCCCGCCCTACAAAAAAGGTTTGCAGGGTATTCCCTGCAAACCTTTCTTTTAATAAGCTTTACCCCAATATACCATTTTTTTGGCTGGCTTGCCGCAGCAAACGCATACGTTGGAAATTTGCTCTTGCTCAAAGGGGATACAGCGGGAGCTTACGCCGGCGCTTTCCTTCAGCTTTAATTCGCAGGCTTCATCACCGCACCACATAGCCTTAATAAAGCCGGATTTCTCGTTGGCAAGCTGAACCATTTCATCCATAGCCGCGGCGGTAAAGGTGCGTTTTTCCCTGTTTTCCAAGGCCTTTTGGTATAAGCCCTGGCGCACAGCCTCCAGCAGCTTCTCCACGGTTTCTTCCAGCTGGTCCAGGGGGACAAATACTTTTTCCCGGTTGTCCCTGCGCACAATGACACACTGGTTTTTCTCCATATCCTTGGGGCCAATTTCTACCCGCAGGGGAACGCCCTTCATTTCGTATTCGGCAAATTTCCATCCGGGGGAATTGTCGGAAATATCTATTTTTGCCCGGTACTTTTGGGCCAGGCGCTGCTGCAGTTCGGTAGCTTTTTCAATTACCCCTGGCTTATGCTGGGCAACGGGAATAACCACCACCTGAATTGGCGCAATAGCCGGGGGGAGCACCAGGCCGTTATTGTCCCCATGGGTCATAATAATAGCCCCCACTAAGCGGGTGGAAATGCCCCAGGAGGTTTCGTGGGGGTACTGGGGTTTATTTTCCCGGTTTTGGAACACAACGTCAAAGGCTTTGGAAAAACCGTCGCCAAAATAGTGGGTTGTGCCGGACTGCAAGGCTTTGCCGTCGTGCATCATGGCTTCAATGGTGTAGGTTGCTTCTGCACCGGCAAATTTTTCTTTGTCTGTTTTTTGCCCTTTAATTACAGGGATGGCCAGTTCATTTTCACAAAAACCGGCATAAAGGTTTAAAATATCAATGGTTTCGTCCTGGGCCTCCTGGGCGGTTTCGTGCATGGTGTGGCCCTCCTGCCAAAAGAATTCCCGGGTGCGCAGGAAGGGACGGGTGGTTTTTTCCCACCGCACAACAGAGCACCACTGGTTGTACAGCTTGGGCAAATCCCGGTAGGATTTGATAATGTTGCTGTAGTGGTCGCAGAATAAGGTTTCGGAGGTAGGGCGTACACACATACGCTCGGTAAGCTCCTCGGTGCCGCCGTGGGTAATCCAGGCAACCTCCGGGGCAAAGCCTTCCACATGGTCTTTTTCCTTTTGGAGCAGGCTTTCGGGAATGAACATAGGCATTGCTACGTTTTCATGGCCGGTGGCCTTGAGCTTTTTATCCACAATGTGCTGGATATTTTCCCAAATGGCGTAGCCGTAAGGGCGCAGGATTACAAAGCCCTTTACAGAGGAGTAGTCGCATAACTCCGCCTTTTTTACAACATCGGTGTACCATTTGGCAAAATCCACGTCCATGGAGGTGATTTCTTCTACCATTTTTTTATCGTTTGCCATCAATTTTTCCGCCTTTCTTTTATTATTGGGTTTGTTAGGGAAAAACGCAAAAAAGCCCTAAGCCGAATTTACTTCAGCTTAGGGCGAACATATAAAACGTCCGTGTTACCACCTAAATTCAGAGGGAAACCTCTGCACTTTGCCGGCGCAAAGCAGCGGGGCTGCTCAATGCCGTTTTCCCTGTAACGGGGGAAACCCGTCGAAGCCTACTAATTTCTGTTCGGTTCGCAACTCCAAGACTGGTTGGGCGCACAGTTCATAAAGATTTTCACCAGCCATCTTCTCTCTGCCATGTTCCAAGCGCTTACTATCTCTCTTCATCGTCTTTTGCCTGCGCCAAAAGGCACATTTGGTTTTTACTAAAATAGCATACTTTTTCCTTGGTGTCAAGGCTGCCTTCAGCAAACTTTTGGGGGTTTCTTAGGGTTCCACCTTTGTTTGGCGTTTGATAATACTGGGTGAAGGCCCAGCTATTGCAGTTGGAAATACAGCTGGGCCAAATCCCGCAGGCGGGCCATGGCCCGGGCCATTGTGCGGGAAACCGTGGACTTGTTCAGGTTTAATTCCCTGCTGATTTCACAAATATTTTTTTGCTGAAGATAATACAGCACCACTACCTGCTGCTGCCGCTTTGTAAGCTGGGTTTTAATGGCCCGGCGCAAAAACTGGCGGTACTCCTCCTGCTGGCGCTTATTTCCCCAGCCCTTTGGCACAAGGTTTTCGCAGGTAAAATTTTCAAAACTGCTAATAGAAATGCGGTTCCTTGCCAATGGCACACGTCCCCTTTCCAAAGTATTGCGCTTTCCCCTACACCGCCGCTGAGGGAGCCTGCGCTGGCTTTTCCTCATAGTATTCCTCCAAATAGGAGGCGGTGGAAAGCAGGCTGCGCCTTTCTTCCACAAGGGCGTCAATGCGTTTTTCTATGGTATGCCGCTGGGCGGCGTCCTTTTCTGTAAGAAGCAGCGCCTTCAGTTCCTCCAAACGGGCTGTCAAAACAAAAGCGGATCCGCGGTACTGGGCCGCTAAACTTTTTGTCATAATGGATGTTCAACTTCCTTTCGTCACTATAAAAGGCGCGGGGCAGCGCGCCAGCATGGTACCTATTGGCTGCAAAAGCAAGGTGGGGCTTGCCTTACTTAAAGAACGTATGTTCTTTAACATAAATCTACCATATTTCGGGTAAATTGTCAAATAAAAAAAGGAAAACGCCCTACTGGGGGGCGTTTTCCTTTTTATTATTACTCTGCAATAAAAAATAGTTTCCCTTTGTTTACTATTTTTATTCTGCATTGCGTTTTGTAGCTTCTTCAATTACCTTTGCTTCCAGGTGGGTGGGCAGCTGCTCGTAACGGGCAAATTCCAGGGTAAAGAACCCTCTGCCTTGGGTCATGGAGCGCATAGCGGTGGAGAAGTCGGACATTTCACTCATTGGAACATCGGCTTCAATTTCCTGCAAGCCGCCTGCCGCTGGGTTCATGCCTAAAACCCTGCCGCGGCGTTTGTTCAGTTCGCCAATTAAATCGCCGGTATTGCCGTCGGGCACATAGGCTTTCAGGTTGCCGATTGGTTCCAGCAGCACTGGGGAAGCCTGGGGGATACCCTCTTTAAAAGCAATAGAAGCAGCCATTTTAAAGGACATTTCGGAGGAGTCTACCGGGTGGTAGGAGCCATCCACCAGGGTGGCCTTTACGCCTACCATGGGGTAGCCTGCCAGGGTGCCCTTTTTCATGGATTCCTGCAAGCCTTTTTCTACTGCTGGGAAGAAGCTCTTTGGCACAGCGCCGCCGAATACCTTTTCCTCAAACACAAAATCCCCTACAGTTGGTTCAAACTCAACCCAAACGTCACCAAACTGGCCATGCCCGCCGGATTGCTTTTTGTGCCGGCCCTGTACTTTTACTTTTTTGCGGATGGTTTCGCGGTAGGCAACCCTTGGTTTTTCTAATTCTACCTCTACGCCAAATTTATTTTTCAGCTTGGAAACCAAAACGTCCAGGTGCTGGTCGCCCAAGCCTTTAATTAACTGCTGTTTTGTTTCTACGTTATTTTCGTAGCCGGCAGTCAGATCCTCTTCTATAAGCCTTTGCAGGCCGGCTGCAACCTTGCTTTCGTCGCCCTTGGCCTTCAGCGCCATGGAGAAGCATGGCTGCGGGAACTGTTCCTGTTCAAAGGAAAGCACTTGTTTGGGGTCGCACAGGGTATCGCCAGTCATAGCGGAGGTCAATTTTGTTACAGCGCCAATATCACCAGCGGTAATGTAGGCGGTATCCTCCTGCTTTTTACCCCGCATATAAATAATTTTTCCAAGGCGCTCCGGCTGGCCGGTGCGGGCGTTTACCGGGGCGGAATCTGCCCCTAACTTACCGGAAATTACTTTTACATAGGACAGTTTTCCAACAAAGGGGTCTGCCACTGTTTTAAACACATACGCCGCCAAGGGGGCTTCATCGGTGCATTTTACTTCCACAGGCTCGCCGTTGGCGTCCACTGCAACCTCGTTACCCTTTTCCCATGGGGAAGGCAGAAGGTCAACAACGCAGTCCAAAAGCATATCAATACCTTCCAGCGTTGTGCAGGAGCCGCAGAGCACAGGGGAGATGGTCCCGTTGTTTACGCCGTTATGCACGCCCTGTATAATTTCATCCCGGGTAAACTGTTCGCCGGAGAAATATTTTTCAAACAAAGCCTCGTCAGTTTCGGCAACCGCTTCGGAAACGGCGGCCTGCAAGCCTTCCAAACGGTGGCCCATATCCGGCATTTCCACTTCGGAAGGTTCGCCTTTATCGTTATATTTGTAGGCTTTTTGGTCAACCAGGTTAATATAGCAGCTTACTGCGCCGTTTTCGGAGTAAGGCACTACCAAGGGGCAAACACTTGGGCCAAACTCGGTTTTCAGTTCCTCCAGCGCCTTATAAAAGTCGCTGTGCTCCACATCCAGCTTGCTTACAAAAAACATGGTGGATTTTTTATTTTCCTTCGCTATTTTATAAGCCTTTTCCGTACCTACGCTTACGCCGTCCTTACCGGAAAGCACAATTAAAACGCTTTCTGCCGGGCGCACGCCCTCGTGAACGCCTGCCGCAAAGTCAAAGAGGCCGGGGGTATCCAGCAGGTTAATTTTTGTGCTGCCCCAGGCAAAAGGCGCTACGGAAGAAACTACGGAAACCTTGCGCTTAATGGATTCTGCCTCAAAGTCGCACACGGTGTTTCCTTCCGCTGTTTTTCCCAACCGGTCGGTAGCGCCTGCTTTAAAAAGCATGGCCTCTGCCAAAGAAGTTTTACCGGAATCGGAATGGCCAGCCAAGGCCACATTGCGGATTTTACCTGCGAGATATTGTTTCATCTCTAAAGTCTCCCCTTTCTATATGCCGGTGTTGCCGGCAGCGGCAGCCAAGGAGCCGCCGGTGTATCTCAAAATAAATCTTTTTGCTAATGGGTGATATTTTAGCGTAAAGTTCTATGGGTTCTGTTAAAATTCGATAAAAATTTTAACTTTATTTTTCGATTACTATTCAATTATAATAATTTTACCTGCGCTTTGCAAGGAAATTTCTGAAAAAACCTTGATTTCCTTGTAGAATTACTTTATTTGTAATTGTGCATTATTTATAAAACGCCGTTAAAGATAGGCTTTTTAACGCCCTGTAAAACGTCCCCTGGCCCCTTTCTTTTGGAGGCCCAAGTTGGGCCTCCAAGCCTCTATCGGCGGGGTTTACCCAGCCCCACAACCCAAATGTTACAGCAAAGTTTTCCCTTTGATGTAAATACCCCTATTCTTTTGGGAAGCATTAGCTGCTTCCAAGCTTTTTCTATTGGGGCTTACCCAGCCCCAAACCCTGGACCCCATTCTTTTGGCGAGAAAAGAATGGGGGAAGAAACTCGCCGAGGGTTCCACC
>CAJTSZ010000067.1:0-8517 GCA_910578755.1 uncultured Oscillospiraceae bacterium
TAAAATATTTTAAAATTATAAAATATTATCAAGACAACAAAAAAGCCGCCAAACCGCGGCGGACTTAGGAGGGGCTTTTTAATAGCGGTAAGCCCGCTTCTTTAAAACAAAATAAAAAAGGCCCCGTCCCTGCTGCTGACAGGAACGAGGCGGAGTGTCTGCCCCACAATGTGGAACAATCATGAATTTTGCTTCTATATTGTACCACATTTCGGGCGGGCTGGCAACAGCATACGCAAAAACCTTTTGCGTGGCTGTGTACACTTCCTGAAAGGTGGTTTTTTTATGAAAATGCCAAACGGTTACGGCTCCGTTTACAAGTTATCCGGGAACCGCCGGAAACCCTGGGCCGCCCGTGTTACGGACGGTTGGGTAAATAACCCTAAAATAAACAAAAGTAAACAAGTGTATAAATTTGTCGGATTTTATGAAACACGGAAGGAGGCATTAAAAGCCCTGGCGGATTACAATACGAACCCCTTCAACATTGATACAGCTAACATTACCTTCCAGGAAGTATACGAACGTTGGAGCAGCGAACATTTTCCCACGGTATCAAACAGTAATGTAAAAGGCTATAAAGCTGCCTTCCTGCTCTGTGCTCCCATTGCCGGGCGCCGCTTTGTTGACGTCACGCTTGATGATTTGCAGGCCGTAGCAGATAATTCTGGGAAAAACTACCCCACATTGCGAAAATATAAAGTTCTCGTGGGCCTTATGTACAAATATGCCGTTATACATGAAATTATCCCAAAAGAACGCAATGTAGTGGAATATATCAATATCAAAAAGGCCGGTAACCCGAACGCCCTTGACCGGGAACCATTCAGCAAAAAAGAAATAGCCCGGATATGGGAAGTAAAGGACAGTAATATATACTATACTGTTGTTCTTATGCTCATATACACAGGCTGCCGTATTGGGGAACTGCTGGACTTGAGGAAGGAAGATGTAAACCTATCGGAACGCTGGTTCAAGGTCATAGCATCAAAAACGGAAGCAGGCATCCGTACTGTACCCATAGCAGAAAAGATGATCCCCTTCTTTGAATATTGGTATAACCTCAATGCTTGCGAATACCTCTTAACCACCCCGGACAGCAAACATCTTTCGTACCGGAATTATTACAATAGTTATTGGATACCCCTTATAGAAGCATTGGGAATGAAGCATAGGCCACACGATACGCGCCATACTTGCATCTCCCTTTTGGCTGCTGCCAGGGTGGATGAACGCATAATAAAAAAGATAGTTGGGCACAAAGGCCAGGGCGTTACCCAGGTTGTTTATACTCACCTTGAGATTGCGGAACTGATAGACGCCATAGACAAAATATAGGTGGAATTTGTGTTACTTACCTGTTTCTTATGTGTTACTTACCGGGAAAAATTCATGCTATTTTATACTGCCTAGATGAAGACACAGAAATAAAGAAAACCCCAGAAACATCGCGTTTCCGGGGTTTTTTGTCTTTTGCCATTTTGGGCTTGAATTATCTCTTGGAGAACTGTGGTGCGCGGCGCGCGCCTTTGAGGCCGTATTTTTTACGTTCTTTCATTCTTGGGTCACGGGTAAGCAGGCCTGCTTTTTTCAGCAGAGGGCGCATTTCTTCGCCGTTCTGGAGGAGGGCGCGGGCAACGCCGTGACGGATAGCGCCGGCCTGGCCGGAAACGCCGCCGCCCTTTACGGTGCAGATAACGTCAAATTTGCCTTCGGTAGCGGTTACGGCAAATGGCTGCCGAACGATGAGCTTCAGGGTAGCAAGGCCAAAGTAATCGTCAATATCGCGGCCGTTAATTGTAATTTTACCAGTACCTGGGTAAACTCTTACGCGGGATACGGAATTTTTTCTCCTGCCTGTGCCATAGAAATATGGTTTGCTTTCGTACATAGTAAATTTCCTCCTTCCAATTAGAACTCGTAAACTTCTGGGGTTTGGGCAGCATGGGTGTGCTGGTTACCGCGGAATACACGGCAGCGGGTCAAAGCGTTTCTGCCCAGGGTGTTATCCGGCAGCATACCTTTTACAGCAAGCATCATAGCTTTTTCTGGTTTTTCTGCCATCAATTTGTCGTAGCGGGTTTCTTTCAGGCCGCCAACCCAACCGGAGTGGTGGTAGTATGTTTTCTGTGTCAGTTTGTTACCGGTCAAAACAGCTTTTTCTGCATTGATAATGATAACATGGTCGCCGCAGTCTACATGTGGGGCGAAGATTGGTTTGTGTTTGCCGCGGAGCAGGTTAGCAGCAGCAGCGGCGGTTCTGCCCAAAGGTCTGTTGGCAGCGTCGATAATATACCATTTACGAGTCATGTTCTGTGGGTTTGGCATCGTTGTGGACATATCAAAAACCTCCTATAAATTTAATTTTCGTTTTACAATGAAAGCACCGCCCGCAAGTGGGCGCTGGGGAACAGCTGCTTTATGCAAGCCCATTCGCCTGTATTTCCCGTCAACCTGCCAGGAAGCAGGGGGAATTTTTCATCAACGTGTACTATTATACCGTTTGTCCAGCAAGAAGTCAACGGCAAATTGGCCGAAAAATCAATTTAGATACTGCTAACGCTTAATATCTCTCCTTTTTTCTCTATTTCTCTTTGTTTCTCGTTTTCTGTTTCACATTTTGCTGTATATTTTGCCCTGGGGGCGGGGGGCTCATGTGGAAATTTACCATGGGGCAAAGGGGGTTTTTCAACGAAAAATCTACAGTTTTTCGCATTTTTTTGCAAGGAAGGGTATACGTTTTTTTGGCTTTGTTATGGGGTTTTGGGCGGATATGGTTTGAGGAAACCGGGAGATTTTCTCACAAAACATCACAAAACTATTAAAACTTTAGAAAGACATTAAAAAAACGAGAATACGTTACCCTAAGGCGGGGGAGAAAAATCGACCATGTTTTATGGACGTTGGTAAAAAATTGTTTTATAATAGATTTTGGAAATAGGATATTTCGGGTGAGAGGGAAATGGGGCTATGCTTATTGTATGGAACAGCATTTGGCAGATTTTTAATGTTTTATTGCTATCTTCCATTATAGGGGTTATTGTGCTCTTTATAATAAAAGCAGCAAGGAAATAGGTGATTTTTTGGAGGTATGGGCTGCCTCCAAACCTCTGCTGTTGGGGCCTGCCCAGCCCCAAGCCTTACAGCGGGTATCCACTGTAAGGCAGCAAGTTTGGCTATGTCCAACTTGCATTTCTTTTGGAAGTGGTTGGCTCCTTCCAAGCCTGTGCTGCTGGGCTTCCAGCTCAAAAAGAAAAAACGCGGCTTTTCCGGGGGAAACCCCCGGTAAGGAACATTTACATAGGAAAGGGTTGTTGCTGTTATGAATTTATCTTTAAAATCTTTTTATAAATCCCTGCAAGGGAAAAGGGTGAGCCTCATTGGCCTGGGGCGCACCCATCGGCCGCTGATTTCCATTTTCGCCGCCCAAGGCTCCAAGGTGTTTTTACGGGACCGGCGCACCCGGGAGGCCATTGGGGCAGAGGAATGTGCTGCCCTGGAAGCCATGGGGGCAACCCTGGTTTTAGGGGAGAATTATTTGGAGGGCCTGGGAGAAAATTCCGACCTTATTTTGCGCACCCCCGCCGTCCACTTTAACCTGCCCCAGCTTCAGGAAGCCCGGGCTATGGGGGTGGTTGTCACCAGCGAGCAGGAGCTGTTCTTCCAGTTTTGCCCCTGCCCCGCCTACGGCATTACCGGCTCCGACGGGAAAACCACCACAACCTCCATTATTGCAGAGCTATTCCGGGCCCAGGGAAAGCGGGTATTTTTAGGGGGGAATATTGGAAATCCCCTGTTCCAGATAGTGGAGGAAATAAAGCCGGAGGATGTGGCCGTGGTGGAACTTTCCAACTTTCAGCTGCTTTCTATGGGCGTTTCCCCCGATGTGGCTGTAATAACCAATATTTCCCCCAACCATTTGGATTTTCACAAGGATATGGATGAGTACATCTTTGCAAAGAAAAATATTTTCCTTCACCAAAACGGCTTTGGCCGCGCTGTGCTGAACTGGGATAACCAAACTACCCGGTCCTTTTTGCCCCAGGCACGGGGGGACAGAATGGTGTTTTCCCGCCTGGAACCGGTGGAACGGGGTGTCTTTCTGTCTTCGGAGGGCTGGCTTACGGCAGCAGAAAACGGGCAAAAAACAAAAATTATCCATAAGGATGAAATACGCATCCCCGGGGCACACAACGTAGAAAACTACCTGGCCGCCTTTGCCGCCGTTTTGGGCCATGTTTCCTTGGAAAACATGGCGGCAGTGGCCAAAAGTTTTGGCGGGGTTGCCCACCGCATCGAATTTGTTCGTGACCTGAAAGGCGTTATGTGGTATAATGATTCCATTGCCTCCAGCCCCACCCGCACCATTTCCGGGTTAAATACCTTTCGTCAAAAAATTGTGCTTATTGCCGGTGGGTACGACAAAAAAATACCTTACGCCCCTTTGGCCCCCTTTATTTTGGAAAAGGCCAAGGCCCTTATTTTAATGGGCGCTACCGGGCCTAAAATAGAAGAGGCTGTGGCAGCTGCCGCCGGGCAGGAAAGCTTTGCCAAGGAAGAGCAGCCCTTGCCCGGGCTTACCGCCCCTGTGGCAGTGACCCTGCTGCCTCAGCTTTCCATTTACCATGCTTCCACCATGGAGGAGGCTGTGTCCATAGCCAACGCCATAACCGAAAGCGGGGATATTGTGTCCCTTTCCCCGGCCTCCGCCAGCTTTGACAGCTATGCCGACTTTGAAGCCCGGGGCAACCACTTTAAACAGTTGGTACAGGCACTGCAATAGGGCAAGGCCCGCCTTGGAGAAAGGCGTTTTTGCGGCAAGGGAGTTACCGCTTGCCCCAGCAAACACTGTTAGACTGGGCTGCTGCCCATTCCATACAGATGGGCGCTGCTCATCTAACCGAAAGAAACGAAGGAAATTAAAAAAAGAGGGAGAAATGAACATGCAAACCATTGAAATGCTTCAGCTGCTTACCCAAAGCACCGGTGTTTCCGGCGCGGAGGAGCAGGCCGTTGCCTGCGCCGCAAACCTGGTAAAGGATTTAGGGGAAACCTATGTAACCCCTCTGGGCAGCCTTGTGTGCAAGGTAAAAACCGCAGGGCCCGAAAAGCCCCACATTATGCTTAACGCCCATATTGACGAAATTGGCATGATTGTCACCCGCATAGATAAAAAGGGGTTTTTAAAGGTTTCCCGTGTTGGCGGCATTGACCGGAGGATGGTGCTTTCCTCCCCGGTGGTGGTTCACACCGAAAACGGCGATTTCCGCGGCGTTGTGGGCTCCACCCCGCCTCATTTGCAGCAGGGCAAGGAGCGCAAAAACCCTACCCTGGACGAAATTTATTTGGATATGGGCTTTGACAATAAGGAAGAAGCCCAGGCAAATATCCCCCTGGGAAGCATTGTTTCCTTTGAAGGGCCTATGGCCAACCTGAAAAACGGCCTGGTTTGCGGCAAAGCCATGGACGACCGCTGCTGCTGCGTTTCCATGATTCAGGCGTGCAAAATGCTGAAGGAAATGGACACCGGCTGCTCTGTGACCCTAATGCTTTCCGCCATGGAGGAAACCGGCGGCGAGGGCGCCCAAACGGCGGCCTTTGGTATTGACCCTACCCACAGCATTGTTATGGATGTTACCTTTGCTTCCGCGCCGGATATGTCCAAAGAAAAATACCCGGAACTTGCCAATGGGCCAACCATTTCCTGCGGCGGCGCCCAGGACAGTAAAATGTTCCGCCAGCTTTTGGAAACCGCTAAGGAGCACAACATCCCCTATACCTTGGAGGCCTCCGGCGGCAACGGCGTTTCCGGTACAGATGCAGCCGGTATTGTAAACCGCCGCGCCGGTATTCGCACAGCCATTATTGGCCTGCCCCTGCGGAATATGCACACCCCTGTGGAAGTAATTTCCGTAGAGGCTTTGGACCATGCGGCCAATTTGGTGGCCAACTTTGTTGCCAAATACATCCGCTAAGGGCCTATTTATAATCTAACTTGAACGGCCCTACGGCCAGCGGACTTGTGAAAATACATCTGCCCCCCTAAAGTTACTTTGGGGCGGCAAGGAAGAAAGAGAGAGAAACGGCTATGAATAAATTAGTACAGCTTTTAAAGGACCTGTGCCAGCTGGACGGCGTTTCCGGCGCGGAGGACCAGGTGCGGGAATATATTAAAGCCCAGGTTGAACCCTACTGTGAAACAGCAACAGATAACCGCGGCAACCTGATCTGCTACAAAAAGGGTGCCGCTGCACCCAAAAACAAGGTGATGTTTTCCGCCCATATGGACGAAGTGGGCTTTATTATTACAAAAATAGACAGCGACGGCTTCCTCCGCTTTTCCACTGTGGGCGGCATTGACAGCCGGGTTGTTATTGGCAAGCCGGTCCGCTTAGAAAACGGTACCCCAGGCGTTGTTGGCACAAAACCTATCCATGTGCAAACAGCGGAAGAAAAGGACACCCCGCTGAAAATAAGCGAAATGTACATAGATATTGGCGCAGCCTCCAAGGAAGATGCCTTGAAGTATGTGCAGCCGGGGGACCGGGCTGTGTTTGCCTCCGACTTTATGGAATTTGGTTCCGGCCGGGTGAAGGCCAAAGCCTTAGACGACCGCGCCGGCTGCGCCGCCCTCATTGCCCTGCTGCAGCAGGATTCCCCTGTGGATTACACCGTTGTATTTACCGTCTGCGAAGAATGCGGGAAAATGGGCGCAGGCAATGCGGCTTATTCTGTTGAGCCAGACATTGCTGTTGCCGTTGAGGTAACCGCGGCTGCCGATGTTTCCGGCGTGGACGAGCTGGACCAGATTTGCATTCAGGGCCAGGGCCCATGCCTTTCCTTTATGGACGGCGGCACCATTTATGACCGCCGCCTGTTTAAAGAGGGTTTGGCCATTGCGGCCCGCCACAGCATCCCCTGCCAAATTAAAACGGCTACTACCGGTGGGAATGAATCCCACGACGTGCAAACTGCCGCTGCCGGCGCAAGGGTAATGGCTGTTTCCCTGCCTGGGCGGTATATTCACAGCGCCTCCTCCATTATTAAGGTGGGTGACCTGGAACACCTGGTTGCTTTGCTGGCTGTTTATGCCAACGAACTGGGCAACCTGTAATGCTGCGCCTTGTCCGGGAGGAGGACATCCCCCTGCTGGTTTCCCTGTGCCAAAGCTCCCCGGTGTTTGGCAGCCAGGCGCTATCCCTTTGGCACAGTTTTGGCCGGCAGAAAAGCTGTTTTTTACAGCAGAGCAGCTTCTGGCTGGGCGGCCCCCGGGAGGGGCCGCCTGTTTACGCCCTGTGCCACTACGAAAACCACTTTGTGGCGGTTGGGGCTGTGGAAGGGGAAGCATTAGAGGAACTGGCGGAGTTTTTGCAAACACAGCCGGTGCAATCCCTGGAGGGGGAGGGCCAGCTTATAACCGCCCTGGCCCGGATTTTGGGCAAAACGTCCCGGCTTTCCCCCATTATGGCCTATAGCGGCAAGGGCAGGGCAGACCCATTGGTGCGGCCCTGCCGGGAGTTTTCCTCCTTTTTTAATGCCATGGCCCCTTATTGCAGCCCCGCCCCCCAAAAGGAGGACTGGCTTGGCAGGGTGTTCCCCCTTGTGCAGCAGGGCTGCTGCACCCTTGCCGCCATTTGTGACGAACAGGGTATTGTTTGCGGCGCTGCCCTGGAAACCGCACCCCCAAGCAACGCGGCGGTAATTACCAGCCTGTTTACCCGGGAGGGCTGCCGGGGCCGGGGATTTGCCGGCCGCATGGTTTCACATCTGTGCGCCGTAGCCCAGGAAAATCATAAGCAGGTGTTTTTGGTTTGCGGCCAGCCTTCCCTGGCCAGCTACTACCGGAAGCTGGGGTTTGCCAACGCCGGGAGCCGGGGGTTTATTTCTTTTTAGAAGATGGAAAGCCGGCCCAGCGGGATAGTAGTGAAAAATTTACATACAGGCGGCATAAGCAAGGAGGGTAGCCATGTTGTTTCACAGGTTTGCTTCACAAAAGGAACGAAGGGAATTTGGCGGCTCTGACTTTGTGGAATTACAGCTCTGCAAGGGGAAACCAAACGCCCAATGGGAGGAAATTGTGCATTGGCAGAACAATTCCCTCTACATTTTTGGGGATGATATGGAGGAATTTTATGCCCAATACAAAGAGATTTTTCAGGATGGCCTCTACCCAAACGGGGAAAGAGGATTGGTAGATTACTGCGGCGTTACTTACTACACCCTGGAACAAACAATGTACATTATAGAGATGTTAAAAAGAGAGCAGCCCAGGGACTTCCAGGTATTACTGGATTGGCTGGCCAACGCAGAAAAGTACGACGGACTTTATTTTTTAGGCGTTTGACAAAAGGAACTTGACATTTCGCCCTTGCGAAACGGCATTTCGCCCTTGCGAAACGGGCATTTCGCCCTTGCGAAACGGCATTTCGCTCTTGCGAAACGGCATTTCGCTCTTGCGAAACGGCATTTCGCTCTTGCGAAATGGGGAAAAACCAATTACAATAAAAGCCTGCCCTT
>CAJTSZ010000067.1:8617-10439 GCA_910578755.1 uncultured Oscillospiraceae bacterium
GGCATTTCGCTCTTGCGAAATGGGGAAAAACCAATTACAATAAAAGCCTGCCCTTAATGGGTTACGCCTATTTGGGACACTGGGCCTGTAATATGGCAATTTAATTACAAATTATATCCTGCCTTACAAGCAAACCGCGGCCCTTTCCTGGCACAGAGCCAAAAACAGGTTGAACTAACCCCGGCAGGCGCCAGGGTGAATGCAAACAGCGCACTTTTGCATAGAGAAACTATTTGGTGGTGTAAAACAATGAAAAGCAGCTTTTTTAATATAAATAAGGAACTGGAGGTACTGGGCGCCCGCGCCCAGCAGATAGCTGGCGACCGTATGAAGGAAATTGACCAAATTGCTGCATACAACAGCGAAAAGGTATTGGCGGCTTTTATTCATAACGGGGTAAGCGAATCCCACTTCACCCCTTCCACGGGCTACGGCTACGGGGACCGGGGCCGTGAGGTTTTGGACAGCGTTTTGGCAGAAATTTTTGGCTGTGAGGACGCATTGATTCGCTACAACTTTATGTCCGGCACCCACGCCTTGGCAACAGCCCTGTTTGGGGTGCTGCGCCCAGGGGACGTAATGGTTTCCCTGACAGGGCTGCCCTACGATACCTTGCACGGGGTCATTGGCCTAAACGGCAAGGAGGGCTGCGGCTCCTTAAAGGATTTTGGCATCACCTACCGCCAGTTAGACCTGACCTTGGACGGTAAAGTGGATTACCGCGCTATCCCCCAGGCGGTTGCCGGGGCTAAGGTAGCTTATATCCAGCGTTCCCGGGGGTACTCCCTGCGGGATTCCCTCTTTGTTGCCGACATTGAAAAAATTGTGGCAAAGGTGCGGGAGGGCAACCCGGAAGCCATTATTATGGTGGATAACTGCTACGGCGAATTTGTGGAATACCGGGAGCCCACACAGGTTGGGGCAGATTTAATTGTTGGTTCCCTAATTAAAAACCCCGGCGGCGGCATTGCACCCACCGGCGGCTACATTGCAGGCCGGGCAGATTTGGTAGATTTATGCGCCCAGCGCCTTTCGGCCCCGGGGGTTGGCAAGGAAATTGGCTGCACCCTGGGCAACACCCGTTCCCTATTTATGGGGCTGTTTTTTGCACCTACGGTGGTGGCCTCGGCCATTAAAACGGCAACCTTTGCAGCGGCCCTGTTTGAATTGCTGAAGTACGAGGTAACCCCTCGCTACTGTGACAACAGGGCAGATATTATCCAGGCGATTAAACTGAAGGAGCCTCGGGCCCTGATTGCCTTTTGCCAGGGTGTGCAGAAGGGCGCGCCCATTGACTCCTTTGTTACCCCAGAACCCTGGGATATGCCCGGCTACGAAAGCCAGGTAATTATGGCCGCTGGCGCCTTTACCAATGGGGCCTCCATAGAGCTTTCGGCCGACGCCCCCCTGCGGGAGCCCTACGCCGTTTGGCTTCAGGGCGGCCTAACCTACGAAACCGGCAAGGTGGGGGTTCTTCTTGCGGCCCAAAGTATGCTGGAGCAGGGATTTTTACAGCTATAGAAAGAGCAACCCCCGGCAACACCGGGGGTTTTCTTGATACAAACAAGGCCACCCCTTACTCGGGCGGCCTTGTTCCTTTTTTTATTGCCTATGGTACGCTGCAGGCCCCCCTGGCCCAAACCTGTGCCATTTTTAGGGGTGCTGTTCCCCTGTTCCAAAATTTACAGTGGGATGCTGCTGTAAGCTTTTTCTTTTTGGAAGTGTATTCTATTTCCGAACCTACGCCATTGGGGGATGAAAGCCCCCAAAATCTACAGCAAGTTTGGTAAAGCCAACCTTGCAGCCCTTCGCTGAAGGGCGT
>CAJTSZ010000067.1:10539-12642 GCA_910578755.1 uncultured Oscillospiraceae bacterium
GAGGCGGTTCAGAAGGTGGGGGAGTTTTGTGTTTTTGGGGGAAAGTTTCATCAAAAAAAGAAACATTTGTGCTTTTTTATAAACTATGTTATACTGTAAAAAAGTATGCTTGCCAGCAAATATGCTGGGCACAAGGCCCCTGAAAAGGAGGGAAAGTAATGCGCTTAAAAGCAAGTGATGAAAATAGCTCCCAGCTAAGCAAAAAAGAAAAAGAGATTTTAGAATATATTATCGACCGGGCAGAATCCGGCGTACCGCCCAGTGTAAGGGAAATTTGCGCTGCACTGGGGTATAAATCCACCTCCACGGCCCACAAATACCTGACACTTTTGGAGGAAAAGGGCTATTTGGAAAAACAAAGCGGCAAAAACCGGAGCATTAAGCTGCGGGGGGAGGGCTTTGTTCAAGTACCTTTGCTGGGTACTGTAGCCGCCGGCCAACCCATTTTGGCCATGGAACAAATTGAAGATTATATTCCAATAAAAACAAATTATTCTTCCAAGGATCTGTTTGCCCTGCGGGTAAAGGGGGAAAGCATGGTGGAGGCTGGTATTTTAAATGGGGACATTATTATTGCCCGCCAAACGCCTTCCGCCATGGATGGTGAAATTGTGGTAGCCTTAATTGAGGACGAGGCTACCGTAAAACGGTTTTTTAAGGAAAAAAACCGTTTTCGCCTGCAGCCGGAAAATTCCGCAATGGAGCCTATTTACACGGACCATGTTGCAATTTTAGGCAAGGTAATTTCTGTGTTCCGTTCTTACGAATAAAGGAATACCGCCAAAAGGTGGAATTAAGGAGGTTTTGCCTTGGAGGAGCTTACTTCCATTCTTCTTCGCCACGCCCGCCTGTATCCGGCCGCCCAGGTACAGGACATGGTGAAGCTGATTTACCAAAACGAATTTGGCCCCAGCCACTTTAACCCGGGAACAACCGGCTGCCAGCCGGGGTACTTCGCCCACAGCCTATGGCAGGGGCACCCCGCCCTAACCCTGCTGGAACAGGAGGCTGCCGGTATTAAGCCGGAAAATTTTGCGGGGGAGGACTTTGAATCTATTGGGAATTCTTTGGTGCGCTGTGCCGTAAAGGGCCCGGCGCCCTTTGCGTTGCCCACCCTCTGCGGGATGTTTGCCTTCACAGCGGCCCAAAAGCAGGGGACACCGGAGGGTTTTTTGGCAAAAATGGACCTATTTGCCCGTCTGTGCCAACAGGGGCAGCTGCCCTTTTGCCTTGAGGAAGCAGAGGTATGGCGCAAAAAAATGGTGGGGGAGGGGTTTGCCCCGGTAAGCCACAGCGCCCCTTACGCCGCGGCCTACGGCCCCCACTACCGGCTGATCCACAAAAAGTGGCAGCAATTTGCCCCCGTGTTTTTGGCCATTGACAAGCTGTTGGAAACACAGGGCCAGGTAACTGTTGCCATTGATGGGTGCAGCGGCAGCGGGAAAAGCTGGCTGGCGGAACTGCTTGCCCAAATATACAGCTGCAATGTGTTCCACATGGATGATTTTTTCCTGCCGCCCCAGCAAAAAACAGCCCAACGGCTGGCCCAGCCTGGCGGAAACGTGGATTATGAACGGTTTGCTGCCCAAATAATGGCTCCCTTGAAAAAAGGGGAGCCCTTTACCTACGAAAAATATAGCTGCCAAACGGGGGAGCTGCTCCCCACTGGCCTTGTACCGCCCCGCCAGCTGAACATTGTGGAGGGTGTGTACAGCCTGCACCCAGCCTTGGCAGAAGGGTTTCAGTTTAAAATTTTCCTTCATGTACCAAGGCCCGTACAGCACCGGCGCATTTTGCAGCGCAGTGGAGAATTTTTGTTCCGCCGGTTTGTGGAGGAATGGATTCCCCTGGAGGACAGTTATTTTTCCGCCCTAAGTATTCCTAGCCAGTGCCAACTGCGCCTAAACACGGATTTTGAGGAGAGCACTGCCTCCATAAAAGAATAGCAAACACAATATTTTTCTAACGCAAAGGACAAAAACCTATTGATTTTCCCCTCTGGCCGCCGTATAATAAGTATATTATTTGGGGGTGTGGCTCAGTTGGGAGAGCGTCGCGTTCGCATCGCGAAGATCGGGAGTTCGAATCTCCTCATCTCCACCA
>CAJTSZ010000068.1 GCA_910578755.1 uncultured Oscillospiraceae bacterium
TTACGTTAGCTTTGCCGTTTTTGGCGTTGCTTACTGCTTTTTTAGCGTCGCCGCTGATTTTTGCCGCACTTACTGCGCCACCTGCTCCAACATTAGCAGATGGTGCGTTTGCTGGGGTGGAGCTGCTGCTGCCGGAAGAGGAGGAACCGCTGTTGCTGGAGCCGTTGTTGTCGCCGCCTGGGTTTTCGTTGCCGCCTTCGTCTTTTTTCTCACCAACTACTGCTTTGGCAGTTTTGATATTGCCATCTTTATCTGTTGCTGTTACAGTAATGGTGTATTCGTACTGGTCAGGAAGTGCTACTTCAAGGTTCAGTGTTGCTTCTTTGGTAACTGTAATTTTACCCTCTGCAAAACCATCACCAGTAATTGTACCATTTACATTAGCGCCGCCAGCTGTAGGCACTGCAACAGCAGTAACTGCAGCCTCACCAGTACCTGTCAAGGTAATTGTGCTGGTATAGGTGTTGGTTTCTTCCTGTTTTTCTGGTTTAGTCATTGAAACTGCAATAGCGCCTGTTTCTGGTGCTTCTGCTGGTTCAACAGTAATTTTTTGTGTCAGTGTTGTTTCGTCTGTAGTACCTTTAACATTCAGTGTTACTGTGTACTGGCCTTCTGCAGCTTTTTCAGGAAGGGTTACTTTAAATGTAACATTCCCTGTCTGTCCTGCATCTACTGCAACTGGGCTGCCTGTAATTGCAAGAGCGTTAGCAACTTCTTTTTCATCAGGGCCTGTTACAGTACCTTCAACTGTAACTCCTTCTACTTTCTCTTCTGTTTTGTTTTCTACTGTAACAGTACCTTCGTATGTTTTTTCATCGAAAGCAGAAATTGTGGCAGTTACTTTTTTATCTCCTACTGGTGGTTCTACTTCTTTACCAGGAATGGTTACAGTTGCTGGTGTTACTGTTACTGCATTCCCATCAACTGTAATTGCTGCTGTAACGGTATAGTTCTTAGCCTCAGCAGTTTCATTTTCAGGGCAAGTTACTGTAAATGTCAGCTCTTTTGTAGAAGCTTTGTCGGCAGCAGCATCTAAGCTAACATCACTATTGTTTGTCCAATCAGCAGGTGTAATTACAACACCTGTATCTGGTGTTACTGTTACATTAACATTAGCAGTTTTTGCTGTTTTGATTTCGTTTGTCAATGTAATTTTACCTGTAGCTACTCTCTGTTCGTTAGGCTGGCCAACTTCCATGGTAGCGGTAACTTCGCCGGTTTCTTCTGGCGGTGTTGCTTCTTCAACAGTAATTGTTGCTGTTACTGCTTGTAGTGCACTGATACCATCTGGTGTTCCTGTTAACTCTACTGTGTAATCACCAGCTGCGGCACCTTCAGGAAGGGTTACTGTAACTTCAGCTGTCTTTGTACCATCTGTTTCGCCAGCTTTAGCTGGTACTTCAAGTTTATCGTTTTCTTGTGCAATACCCGCAATTCCAACTGTTGCGCCATTTACAGAATTGCTTTCAGCATCTTTTACAACCCCAGTAACTGCAACCTGTGCAGCGGTATCACCATCGTTTGTCAATGTAAGAGTAGCAGTGTATGTACCCTCGCTTCCTGTAAATTCACCAAGGGTAGCAGTTACATTACCATCTTGTAACGCTGCCACCATAATGTCCCCATTAGGTACTGTGACATTGGTGTCTGCAAAGGCGGTAACAGCCATGGAAGCCAGCATAGCAGTTACCAAAAGAATGGACAATAATTTTTTCATTCTCATTCTCATTGTAATCAGTCTCCTTTTTCCTCCCCCCAGGTTTAGGGGGAATTATTCTAATTTCTTGCAGAAATTAGAATAGCCTTAAGGCTATTCTAATTTCTTGCAGAAATTAGAATAGCCTTAAGGCTATTCTTACTACATGGGTAAAGGTTGTTTTTTGTTGGCTTACCAAAAAACGCAGTTTACCCTATTTTGTATGGCAACAAATGTTTTCCCTGTTGGCTTCCCAGGGAAAAATTCATTACCTTACATATTAAAGTATATTTCTTTCACAGAAAAAGTCAATACATTTTCCGGGTTTTCTTTTTTTTATTACAAAATATCCAGCTTTTCCACCGTAAGGCAGAGGCAGCGCTGCCGTTGTAGCGGGGCCTGGGGCGCGGGGAACAAAAAAAGAGCCATTCTCATAGGATAGGTTACAGATTTGCCCGTTTTTATCTGTTTATCTGCTCCCAAGGCTGCGGCCCCGCCCGCCTTGAGGTTTGAATGGAGGTAATGCTTTTTGGAGAAGCACAAATTAAAACGATTTGCCGTTGTTGGCGGAGACCTGCGCCAAATTTCACTGGCAAACCACCTGGCTCAATCCGGTTTTTCTGTCACTGCCCTGGGTTTTGACGACAGTTCCCCCTTTTCCCCCCTGGTTACAGTGGCCCAGCACCCCCACTGTTTAAGTTCCATGGATGTGGTAATTTTTCCCCTTCCTGTAACCTCTGAACCCAACATTGTAAACGCCCCCTTTTTCCAAGAACCCCTGCCTTTAGACCAATGCCTGCGGCGTATCCCCCACAAGGCCGCTGTGTTTGGTGGCAAAATTTCCCCCCAGGAAGCGGCAGTGGCCCAAGGGCTTGGCCTTGCTATGGAGGATTACCTGCACCGGGAAGAAATGGCGGTTTTAAACGCTGTTCCCACTGCGGAAGGCGCTATAGAACTGGCCATGAACGAGCTGCCTGTTACCCTTTGGCGCTCCCGCTGCTTAATCACCGGCTTTGGCCGCGTTGGCAAAGTGCTGGCGCCCATGCTGCTGGCTTTGGGCGCACAAGTCACAGTCGCCGCCCGCAAAGAGGCTGACCTTGCATGGGCCAAGGTAATTGGCTGCCAAACGGCGCGCTTAAAGAACCTGGCGCAGGCCGCCAAGGGGCAGGATGTTATTTACAACACCGTCCCCTCCCTGTTGTTTAACGAAGAAACCCTGAAATACTTGGAACCCTCTTGCCTGCTGATCGACCTTGCCTCCAAACCTGGCGGGGTTGATATGGAAGCGGCAAAAAATTTAGGGATACGCACCATATGGGCTCTTTCCATCCCTGGGAAGGTAGCGCCTATTACCGCCGCTGATATTATTAAGGATACCATTTTAAATATGCTGGAGGAAAGGAGTAAATAACTTATGAATAAAACACGCATTGGGTACGCCCTTACTGGGTCCTTTTGTACATTTAGCCAAACCATGGAGCAGCTGCGCCAGCTTGCGGCGCAGGAATGGGATATTTTCCCTATTATGTCCTTTAACGCCTACAACACCGACACCCGCTTTGGCAAAGCCGCCGGTTTTATTGAAGAAATGGAACAGCTCAGCGGCAAAACCGTAATACATACCATTGACCAGGCGGAGCCCATTGGCCCGCAAAAACTCCTTGATGTGCTGGTGGTTGCACCCTGCACCGGCAACACCCTGGGCAAGCTTGCCAATGGCATTACGGATACGCCTGTAACACTGGCGGTAAAATCCCACCTGCGCAATGGGCGCCCTGTGGTTTTAGCGGTTTCCACCAACGACGCCCTCAGCAATTCCGCCAAAAACATTGGCGCTTTAATGAACAACCGCAACATTTATTTTGTACCTATGGGTCAGGACAGCTGTAACGGCAAGCCAACCTCTGTGGTGGCGGATTTTTCCCAGCTGATTCCTGCGGTACGCAGCGCTTTGGAGGGCAGGCAGATTCAGCCAATCCTGCGGGTTTAGGCGAAAAGCCCCCGCCCCTTTCTTTCAAAAGAAAGGGGCGGGGGCGGGGCCGCAAAGGCCCAGAGATACCTGTGTACTTTTAAAAGAATGGGCCCAGTTTAGAGGTGGAACCCCCAAAAACTTCCTTAAGCTTCCCCATGAAAGCACCCTCGCAAAAGGGCAATTTCGTGGGCGTAGCCGCTTAGGTCGTTGGGCGTTTCCAAACAAACTGGCCGCCCTTGGAGCTTGGGATGGTTTATTACATTTGCCAAGGCCTCCAAGCCAATATGCCCTTCCCCTATTTTGGCGTGCCTGTCCTTGTGGCTGCCGCAGGGGTTCAGGCTGTCGTTTAAATGGATGGCTTTCAACCGGCCCAGGCCCACAACGCGGTCGAACCCCTCTATAACGCCGTTTAAGTTATGAACAATATCATACCCCGCATCGTGGATATGGCAGGTGTCCAGGCAGACGCCCACCTTGTCCTTTAATTCCACCCTATCTATAATCTGTCGCAGTTCCTCAAAGGTGCCGCCAACCTCTGTGCCTTTTCCGGCCATGGTTTCCAGCAGAACGGTGGTTTGCTGCTCCGGTTTTAAAATTTTGTTCAGCAGCTCCGCTATCATTTCTATGCCGGCCTGGGCACCCTGGCCCACATGGCAGCCAGGGTGGAAATTGTACAGGTTGCCTGGCAGGTATTCCATGCGGGCAAGGTCATCCGCCATGGTTTGCAGGGCAAATTCCCGGGTATGTTCCTCCTTGGAGCAAGCATTGAGAGTGTAAGGCGCGTGGGCTACAAAAACGCCCATGCCCTGCTCCCGGGACATGGAAAGAAAAGCAGCCACATCCTTGGGGTCTATGGCTTTGGCCCGGCTTCCCCGGGGGTTCCTGGTGAAAAATTGGAAAGTATTGGCGTTAATTTTCAGCGCGTCTTCTGCCATGGCAGCAAAACCCTTGGCAGAAGAAAGATGGCAGCCAATAAAAAGCATCTTTTACTCCTCCTTATATGCTCCGCCGGACAACCGGCACTTACTTTTTTCGTGCAGCCACAAGCAGCATCATGGGGCGGCGCATTTCGTCCTTCATTCCAGGCAGCTCCATCATACTTTCCGGCGGCTGGGGCTCCACTACGGCCCGCAGCTGAAAACCTGCGGCAAGTAACCCGTTTAAGTAGGTTGTTATGGTACGGTGGTATTTTGTTACCGGTTCCCCTAAAAAAATTGCCTGCCGCTGCCCTTCATAGTAGTAATTATCCACCGGGAAGTGGAGAATCTCCCCACTGGGGCCATAGTGCCAATCCTGGCTGCCGTAGGCGGTAAACACTGGGTGTTCCATAGAAAAAATAAAATCCCCCTCCGGCTTTAAACAGTTTTTCACCTTTTCCACCAGGGCCGTAAAGTCCTGCACATAATGAATGGCCAGGGAGCTGAGGACAAGGTCAAAACTGTGGGGCGGAAAGGAAATATCCTCCATGGGGCATTGCTGGTAACAAATGGATGGGCTGGTGGTGCTGCGGGCCCGTTCCAGCATTTTTTCTGAAAGATCCACCCCGGTCACTTGGGCAGCGCCCTGTTCCACGGCGTACTGGCAGTGCCAGCCAAAGCCACAGCCTAAGTCCAGCACGGCTTTTCCGGAAAAGTTTGGAAACAGCTTTTTTAACTCCGGCCATTCGCCGGCGCCTTGCAGGCCATACTTGGAACGGCCCATTTCACTGTATTTTTCAAAAAATATAGGGTCATCATATTTATTTTCTTTCATTTTTTTCTCCTTACCATTACACGCCTGCCAGCGCCCTAAACGGCGGCGGGCGGCGTTTTTGATTATGGGCCCCAGCAGTGCTCTCCGCTGGGGCCCTATCATCATACCGGAAAAAGCGGTGGTTTTCAACCCTATTCCCCTACGGAATGCCATTATTTTGGGCGGACGCATACAACAGGCGGACATGGCATATACCTGAAATGACCATATTTCAGAAAAGGGGAATTTTTGTGCGCTTTTATGCTGTAATAATTACCGTTTTTGCTGTTTTTTTAATTGTACTGCCTCTGCTGTGGCAAACGCCCGCCCCGCCCGTTGTACAGGAGGAGGAAACCGCGCCCCAAAAAGAAAATACTGAGGAAGTAAAAACAGACGAAGCCGCCGCCCAGTGGGTACAGCCCCTACTTCCTGAAGAAACGCCCTCCCCCGCTGCTGCCCTGCCTACTGTGGAGGAACCCTTGGACACCGGTTTCCGCATTTTGGACGAAAGCACCGGGGTAATCCACGAAATTTCTGTTCAGGACTACGTGCGCGGCGCCGTTTGCTCTGAAATGCCCAGCACCTTCCACACCGAGGCTTTAAAGGCCCAGGCGGTAAGCGCCCATACCTACGCCTTAAATTTAAAAAAGCAGCAGGCCCAAAACCCCAACCCCAGCCTGCAAGGCGCGGATTTTAAGGCGGACCCTTCCAACTGGAGAGGTTACGTTACTGAGGAGCAGGCCAGGGAACGCTTTGGCGACCAGTTTGACCAGCATTGGGAAAAAATATGCACCGCTGTGGATGCCGTGTACAACCAGCTGCTGCTTTACGAGGATGAGCCCATTGCCGCCGCCTACCATGCCATCAGCAATGGTACAACAGAGGGCTCGGAAAACGTATGGGGAAGGCACCTGCCCTACTTGCAGCCTGTCCGCAGCGATGGGGACCTGCTGGCCCCCGGGTACGAAAAACAACAAATTTATACCGCAGAAGAAATGCAAAAAACCATTTTGTCCGCCTTCCCCCAGGCGGTTTTGGGTGAGGACCCTGGGGAGTGGCTTATTATTACGCAGCGTTCCCCCTCCGGTTATGTAACCGCCATGGAAATTGGCGGCGTTCCTGTAACCGGGCTGGAGTTTCGCTCGGCTCTGGGGTTGCGCTCCTCTGATTTTACCGCGGAACAAAACGGCGGCGTTTTTACTGTTACTACTGCCGGTTACGGCCATGGCGTAGGGCTGAGCCAATACGGGGCCGATTACATGGCCCGCCAGGGCAGCAGCTACCAGGAAATTTTAGCCCACTACTACCAAGGTTCTCAGTTAGTTCAAGTGGCCAACCAATAAAATACAAATTTAACCTATTGTATTTGTTCATTTTGCTATTTGTGTTCCAATGTAAAATACCTTATAATAAGAATGGGTATATACTTTGGTTAAAAGGAGAATAAAAATGAAAGCTTACGATACTGTAAAAAAAGAAGAATTGGAAGTTACCTACGATTCCCTAGTAAAAATCATTGACTCCGGCCGGCAGGTAGACGTTGTCCTTTGCGCCGCTGTAACCGACAGCGACGGCTACCTCACTTGGGACGAAGAACACTGGAGCTCTACTTTCCCCGGTAAGTATATTCGCACCTATACTTTAAAAGGCCGTGTATTAAGAGATTACACTGTTCATAATATTTACGACCTGAAAGTAGACTTCCACCCAGAATCCGCAAAAGAAATTACCATTAGTTAAGGCTTTGCTGTTTTCCCCAAAGGGTCGTTCCCGGTGACTGTTTTGGCAAGAAAATTAGGAATATAACGAAATATAATGGAGTGATGTATTATGAAGAAAGCATTTTTGGGCATTTTTGCGGCAATGGTGTTATTTTCCTTTGGTGCAACAACCGCATTTGCGTCAGGGCACCATGGTGGATATCATTGTGCAAACACCATGGGCAATCGCCTTTGCGACAGCATTGGCAACCGGTGCATCCATGCTGACGCAAACAATGACGGCATTTGTGATATATGCAGCAGCCATTGTGGAAACTGGGGCGGCAGCAATTTTGTGGACACCAACAACGATGGAATCTGTGACAATGCCAATGGTATTTGCGCCTACGTTGATGCGGACAACAACGGTTTCTGCGACCTTTGCAGCACAAACCACGAAAACTGCTTGGCCGGCACTGGCTGCGGCAGAAATTTTGTAGATTCCAACAACGACGGCATCTGTGACAATGCCAATGGTATTTGCGCCTACGTTGACACGGACAACAACGGTTTCTGCGACCTTTGCGGCACAAATCACGAAAACTGCTTGGCCGGCACCGGCTGTGGCAGAAATTTTGTAGGCGCCGGCAATAACGAAGCCTATAATAACAATACCAGCAACAGCAATGCCAGCAGCGAAAATTCCGCACCTGCAGCACCTGCAACAGGGTATAGTGTGCGCGGGCATCATGGCTCCCACCATAGCAGGCACAGAAGATAAAAACGCTGCCCCCCTGAAAAAATTACAGCAAACCAGCGCCATGTTCCTTTGGGAACATGGCGCTGGCTATTTTTGCCCTATCCTCAAAGCAGCACACCCTGCAAACCGGCCGAAAAATAGGTTGGCGCTGCGAAAAATCATTGCGGCAAAGCTGTTCAACAAAATATCCAAAATGGGCAGATGACTGCCCAACAAACCGGAAGGTAAACGACTAAAGTTTGTTATTTACAACCGGAGAAATCACAGGTTTTCCATCTTGGCCCAACAGTGGCGTTATTCCTCCTGCATTTGCAACTTTGCGAAATACATAATTTACACCGGTTTCTGTATCCTCCAAAATTTGTGTTACATCTAAGGTCCCTTGTGAATAAACAAGCTTAAAGCGTTCTTTCTTCTCCATTTTATTTGCCTCCTCAAATTCCAGTTTTTTAAATCAACAATAACACAGAAACCCTATTCTATCAATATGCTTTTGCAGAAAACTTTTCAAAAGGGATTTGGCCTGATATATTGACTTCATACCTAAAATATGTTAAAATATATTGTATCATTTTTGGAGAGGTGTCCGAGTGGTTTAAGGAGCCAGTCTTGAAAACTGGTGATTCGCAAGAACCGTGGGTTCGAATCCCACCCTCTCCGCCAAAGCATTACAAATATGAACTTTAAGCAGTATTACTTTATTTTTGTAAATGGTCTGTTTGGTTGTGTATTTGAAAGATGATAAAAACATCCTTGCACCAATTAAGGTGCAAGGATGTTTTTCTTTCCTCAAATGGTATGGAAAAGGACGGTGACGCCATCCCGGATCCGTCCGAACAACCAAATATTGACCCGGAAACAGCCACCGGTTTTATCGTTTCCCCGGTGACGGTATTCCCGCTGGACAACCAAAAACTTAAAACAAACGTTACACTGCCTGCATGGCTTAAGTCTGAAGCGGGAGCAAGCAATATCAACTTTTCCAAAGTCCTGGAAAGTGCGCTGATTGATGTGTTACACCTCAACCGAAAAGTTCAATAACACAAAAAAGCCCCTGCGCTGCCATATGTGGCAGCGCAGGGGCTTTTCCTTTGCTTCATTCTGTTTTTGTTTCAACTTATAAGTATTTCTTATAAGTTCGCCGCTGGTGGCATTCCTTGTTTTCTTACTGCTGCTGGTTGTTTTTTTGCTGCTTTCCCTGATTTCATCCGCCACATCCTCTTCCATTCTCCGCATTGACGAGATAGCCCGGTCAATTTCCCATTCTGCTTCGGCTATAATATCCGATACGGCAGAGCATACTTTGGACTCTAACCAGGAAAGCATAATTTTTTCTGACAACTCCAATCTTGGTGCAAGTACCATGATTGGTATAGGGTGTGTTTCTCGTATAAAACGAATGATTGCTATGCTGTTGCTTACAAGTGACGAAATACACACAATAATCAAACAATATTCGATGGATAAAAGAAAATTCCGTGCTTCTTTTATGGACATTGCATAGTTGACATCCGTACTGTCACTTTGCATCATTCTTTTAATGGATTGGAAACTGTCCGGAATATCGCACATGGTAAATATCCGTTTTCTGATGTTTCATCACCACCTATCATATATTATAATCAGCAATACCATGAAATAGACACCAGCAATAAGTTCCAAAAATATGAAACAAAATCGTCATTTGTTTTACTTTTCAAGTATTACAGAAAAATCTTCCTCCATGCTGAAGATAACATCCCTTCCAGAATCAATATGTCCCAACATAATCAAGCTATCTGAATACCGGAAATCCTGATAAAAAATTGATAGGTTTCCCCACGGAACATCCATATTATCAATATAGTTCACCAATTCCGGACGGGCCCGCAGCACGATTTAAACACTCGTCATAATCACTGGAATAAGGTTCTGACACAACAATCAAAAACAAGTCGCCGCCCGACCTTCTGCTGAATCCATCCTGCCATTTTTGCCGTATTACCGGGCAACAATACGCTTGCAGAGGTGGTAGCGTCCATATCCACTCCGTCTGGATTTTCAGCCCATGTGAAATACGCAATCAGGATATTACTGTTCGACTGTTCCGCGGAGGAATCTTCCGTTTCTTCTGAATCTCCCAATTTCTTTGAATTTCCCTCTGTTACCGGCGTTGTTTCTACATTTGCAACCGCTTCTTCACTTTCATTCTCCGGCATTGGAATGT
The DNA here is from genome assembly GCA_910578755.1 of uncultured Oscillospiraceae bacterium. Classification (GTDB taxonomy): domain Bacteria; phylum Bacillota; class Clostridia; order Oscillospirales; family Ruminococcaceae; genus Negativibacillus. The sequence goes on from CAJTSZ010000068.1 coordinate 10,066, forward strand.
TTTCTGTTTTTTCAGCGCCGCAGGCCGCCATTCCAAGCAGCATACAGAACGACAGAATAACAGCAATCCATTTTTTCATCAGGAAGCCTCCTTTCCTTTTTCCTGCTTGTCTTTTCGAATATTGTTTTGTCCCTGTACTTTTCTTAACAGCTTTGAGAGATAATGTGCAACAAATATACAAAATCCTATCAAAGCAAAATAATCTATATAGAACAGAACGATGGATTCCCCGTAATCCAAAAACACAAATTCGCTTTTGAGCAATAAATAAGTCAGAAAATCCCTTCTGATATCTTATCCTCCCTATTTTTCAAAACTGTCTGCCCATTTTTTCAATTCTTCCGCTTTCTGCTTTCCATTCAAAAGCTTTCCTTCCATAACTATTGCCATTGGAACGATTTCCCGCAGAGTTTCCGCTGTTTTCCCAAGCCCGCTGCCGCCGGAAGTAGCAAATGGCACAATGATTTTTTTCACTGAAATCATACGCTCCAAGAAACGTCTTGATAATAGCCGGCGCTGTGTACCACCAAACCGGAAATTCCACAAAAATCACATCATGCCCTGCTATATCTGCCAGATAATCTGCCAATGCTGGGCGGGAAAGCGGAGCATTCCTCTCCAAACTGCTTCGGCTCTCTTTATTTGTCCAGTCCAAATCTGCATGGGTGTATGGAGTTTCCGGTTTAATCTCGTACAAATCCGCGCTGCAAACCGCCGCCAATTCTTTTGCAGCTTTTGCCGTTACACCGCTTGCGCTGAAATATCTACCATTTTTTACTCATATCGCACCTCCTGCTATATTTTCTGATTTCCGGCAGACCATACATGGCTCTCTTTCGCAGAAGCCTGCGTATTCTGCGCCATAACGCCCACCAGCTTATGCGGAACATAAGGCTCCTCCGCTGACAATTCCAGTTCTGTCGCTTTTGCCGCTCCTTCAATATGATGGAGCTTCGTTGCTCCCACTACCGGAGAGGTTACTTTGGCCAAAAGCCATGCAAGAGCAATCTCTGTCATAGAAACGCCTTTGTCCTCCGCAAGTTTCACCACTCTGTCAATAATCACGCTATCCTGCCCGGCGGCAGCGTCATATTGCAGCCATGCATAACTGCCCTCCTGCAAACGCTTAGAGGTTTCACCGGGGAGCCGCGAAAGCCTGCCTCCGGCCAGCGCACTGTACGGCGTCATGGCGATATTGTCCTCCCGGCAGAACTTTGCCATTTCCCGTTCTTCTTCCCTGAAAATCAGATTGTAGTGCCCCTGTACGGATACAAACTTTGCAAATCCTTCTTTTTCCGCCAGTGCATTTGCCTTTGCAAGCTGATAAGCAAAACAGTTAGAAATACCAATATAGCGGGCTTTTCCAGCTTTTACCATGTTATTCAGACCTTCCATAATATCATAGATCGGCGTTTCATAATCCCACATGTGATAAATATATAAATCCACATAATCTATACCAAGATTGGCAAGGCTCCGGTTTATCATCCGTTCAATGTGCTGCTGTCCGGTAATCCCGGCCCGGATGTCATCCTGAGTGCGGGGAAGAAATTTTGTCGCCACCACCACATCCTCACACTTTGCATACCCCCAAAGCGCCCTGCCAAGATACTGCTCACTGGTTCCGCTTTGGTAAGCGATTGCCGTATCAAAGAAATTAACACCCAAGTCCAGCCCGCGTCGGATGATCTCACAAGAATGTTCCTCGTCAATCGTCCATGAGTGCTGACCGTTATTTGCGTCGCCAAATCCCATACACCCCATACAGATGCGGGAAACAGTCAAATCAGAATTTCCAAATTTTATATATTGCATTGCATCGCCTCCTACTCGTGTGCAATTCCATTTATTTCAAGCCACTGGCTGATTTCCTCATTCAAGGTCGCCCCGCCAGAATAGTGAACTGATAATGCTTCTCCCATAACTGCATCAGGAACCAGTTTCGCAATCGCCGTCAAACTCTGCCCGAACCGTCCTCCGCCATGAGAACAGAACAGAATGATGGTCTTGCCTTCAAAATCATATTCTTCCAGAAAAGAAGCAATTGGCATAGGAATAGAAGCCCACCAGTTCGGATAGCCAAGATACACCACCTCATAGCTGTCAAAATTCTCAATACCGCCAGAGATTGCAGGCTGAGCCCCATTCCTTTGTTCTTCCTGTGCAATATCTAAAAGCGCGTCATAAGAAATTTCTGGAAAGCTATGCCAGACAGTTAAAATTAACCAATATCCGGCAC
>CAJTSZ010000069.1 GCA_910578755.1 uncultured Oscillospiraceae bacterium
GCTGCCGGTGTTGAAAAAGGAAGCCACCAAAATACCGCCGCCCAGGGGCACCAAAACACCGCACAAGGCAATAACAAAGGCGGATTTACCGGACTTTTTCAGTTCTGTCAAATCCGTTTCCAGCCCAGCGGTAAACATTAAAATAATAACGCCTATTTCCGCCACCTGGCTCATAAACTCTGTTTCATGGAGGATGTCAAGGCAAGCCGGGCCCATTACCAGGCCAGCCACCAGGGCCCCAACCACCTGGGGCATATTAAAGCGTTTGGTTACAATGCCAAAAACCTTGGTGGAAATTAAAATCAGCGCTAAATCCATTAAAAAATGGTAGGATACCATACACGCACCTGCTTTCTTTTCATTGCTCTTTTACCCATTGTCGGTGTTTCAGTATAGTCCTCTTTTTACATAAATTCAAGAATATTTTTGTGTAAATTTTTTCGACTTGCTGCACAAAACTTGGCACTTTTGTACAGTTTGTTTGTATATTTTTTAACAATATCTCCAAGCCTGTGCTCCTGTATGGGCTCTCTACCCCAAAGGAGGGGGCAGACTACCCGCTTAATAGCCCCACCTCCGTGGAGCATTACCAAACTTTCAGCCTCTAACCGTTAGAGCCTGCAAACAACAGGTGCGCACCAGCGGGAATGCCGCCCCCTCCTTTGGGCGGCATTGGCCTCACGAAAAAAAGCGTTCCTCTTTCCATGGCCTTGCAGCTTGCCTGCGGCCCATGGAAGTAAAAACGCTTTTTGAGTGCGGACAACCGCATTTTAATAGTGGCAGTAAGTGGCGCCGCCCAGTCTTTTGCGTTAGCAGACTGGGCGGAAGGGGTCCAGGGGTATCCCCTGGTGTGCTTTCTTTTCCCATTTCTTTTCACACAAAAGAAATGGGCCAGGTGTGGGCCGGGAAGGCCCACAAAAAAGGCCCAGGGTGCGGGGCTGGGTAAGCCCCGTTGGCAGAAGCTTAAAGGTAGCTAATACCTCCAAAAAGAAAACCCTTACAGCGGGTACCCCGCTGTAAGGGTTGGGCCTGGGGTTTATGGTACATTTTATACAAAAACACAAAATCAATCGGCCTTCTTTACCAAAAAATTCGTACATCTTACAAAAAGTATTTCCTTTTTTTTAATTTTTTGATATACTGTCTAAGTATCTATGCATTTCATCATAGAAGGCCCGCCCAAGGCGGGCCGTAAAAACGTTTTACTTTAAAGAAATGTGAGGTGGAAACAATGGAAACAAAAAAACATGGGAGGGCCAGCCTGCTTTGGCAGCTTTCCCGGGGGTTCCGGCTTTGGTGGACTGCGGCGCTAACGGCCACAATTTTAACCACCCTCCTAAGCTACCTTACCCCCCAGGTCATTCGCGTTACGGTGGACTCTGTGTTGGATAACCAGCCCTTTGACGTTCCCCAGTTTATTTTAAACATGATAAATGCCATTGGCGGCCGGGAAGTTATACGGCAGAACCTAATCATCTGCGCTGCTGCGGCAATGCTGTGCTCCATTCTTTCCGGCATTTCAAAGTTTTTTTTCCGTTTTACTACAGCAAAGGCTGCCGAAGGAATGATTACTTCCCTGCGTAACCAGCTTTACGCCCACATACAGCGCCTTCCCTACGCCTGGCATGTGGCCAACCAAACTGGGGACATTATTCAGCGTTGTACCTCCGATGTAGATGTAGTACGCAATTTTATTTCCAGCAAGCTGTTGGAAATGGTGCGCACTATTTTACTTATCACCATTTCCCTTTCCGCTATGTTTGCTATGAACGCCAAAATTGCCACGGTATCCCTGCTGTTTATGCCTTTTACCGCCGGCTTTTCCGCCATATTTTACTCAAAAATATCCAAAAACTTCCGTAAAACCGACGAGGCGGAAGGCGCCCTCAGCGCCACAGTGCAGGAAAACCTTACCGGCGTGCGGGTGGTGCGGGCCTTTGGCCGGGAAGCCTACGAAATTGGCCGTTTTTCCGAAAAAATTAACACCTACACCAACCTGTGGGTAAAGCTCAGCGACCTTATGGCCTACTATTTTGGTACCGGCGCCCTGCTGTGCGAGCTGCAAATTATGGTTGTTATCCTCTTCGGCACAGTGGAAGCCGTTTCCGGCGCCATTACCCTGGGTGAATTTTTGGTGTTTGTTTCCTACAACTCCATGCTGGTGTGGCCGGTGCGGGGCCTTGGGCGTATTCTTGCAGATATGAGTAAAACCGGCGTTTCCTTGTCCCGTATTTTGGAAATCCTCCATGTATCGCCGGAAATAAACCTTCCGGCAGCAGCGAACCATCTTCTGGAAACCAACGCTTTCCCGGCGGAGGAACCTTCTCAAAATGCCTCCTGCAACTTTAAAGGGGACATTGCCTTTGAAAATGTTTCCTTTGGCTATGAAAATGGGGGGGACACCCTTTCCCATGTCAGCTTCACCATTAAAGCAGGCACAACAGTGGGTATTCTTGGGGGGACCGGCAGCGGCAAATCTACCCTGACCTATTTGCTGGACCGTCTTTACGACCTTCCCGAAAACCAGGGCCGCATTACCATTGACGGCGTGGATATCCGTTCCATCCCCCGCCAGTTGCTGCGGAACAACGTGGGCCTTGTTTTGCAGGAGCCCTTCCTGTTTTCCAAAACCATTGAAGAAAACATTGCCATTGCAAGCCCCTCCCGCCACAGCGCCAACTTAGAGGACGTGCGGAAAATGGCCTCCATCGCCGATGTGGACGACGATATTTCTGCCTTTGCCGAAGGGTACGGCACCTTAGTAGGCGAACGCGGCGTCACCCTTTCCGGAGGGCAAAAACAGCGGGTGGCCATTGCCCGTATGCTGATGCAGCACGCCCCCATTATGGTGTTTGACGATTCCCTTTCCGCGGTGGATACAGAAACCGACCTGAAAATCCGCCAAGCCTTGGGAGAACAGACCGGCGGCAGCACCGTTATTTTAATTTCCCACCGCATTACTACCCTTATGAACGCCGACCAAATTATTGTGCTGGATAAGGGCCGTATTGCGGAACAGGGGACCCACCAGGAGCTGATTGCCCAAAAGGGGATTTACCAGCAAATCTACCACATCCAAAACATGGATGATGCCCCCATTACAGATATGACAGGAGGTGTATGTTAATGGCTCAAACCGCCGCAGCCTCCTCCAAAACCCAGGAGGCTCCAAAATCTGTAAACATGAAGGTATGGAAAAAGCTCTTCCCTTTCCTTGCCAAATACAAGGGGCGCCTCACCTGGTTGGTTTTCATCAACCTGGTTTGCGCCTTAATCGATATTATTCTGCCCCTTTTTCAAAAGCTTGCCATTGACCATTTTATTGTCCCTGGCACAACGGAAAACATTTGGTTTTTTGCCGGAGTATATGCCCTTGTAATTGCCCTGCAAACCTTTAGCGTTATTATGTTTTCCCGTTCGGCCAACCGTATGGAAATGTACCTGGGCAAGGACTTAAAAAGCGCTGTGTTCACCCATTTGCAAACCCTTTCCTTTAACTATTACAACACTACGCCCGTGGGCTATATGCTGGCCCGGGTAATGAGCGATACCAGCCGCATTGGCGAAGTTATTGCCTGGGGCCTAATCGACCTGATGTGGGCCCTTACCTATGTTGGCGGCGTTTTGTTTGTCATGTTCACCCTGAACTGGAAACTGGCCCTGCTGGTTACCCTGGTGGTGCCCCCGGTGGTACTTGCCACCAGGTTCTTCCAAAAGCGCATTTTAACTGTGAACCGCCAGGTGCGGGCCATTAACTCCCAAATGACTGGGGCCTTTAATGAAGGCATCACCGGCGCGCGCACCTCCAAAACCCTGGTAATCGAGGACTTAAACGACGCCGAATTCCAGGAAATTACCGGCAATCTGTACACAAAAAACATCCACCTGGTGCGGTTAAACGCTCTCTACATCCCTGTTGTGCTCTGCTTCAGTTCCATTGCTACCGCCATTGTTCTGGTACAGGGCGGGCGTATGGCTATGGAGGGCGTTATGCTCCTGGGCACCCTTTCCGCCTTTTTAACCTACGCGGTCAATATGCTCAACCCCATCGAGCAGGCGGCCCGCATTATTGGGGAGTTGATTTCTACCCAGGCCAACGTGGAGCGCGTTACCGATATTTTGGAAACCCAGCCTACCGTTACGGACAGCCCCGAAGTTGTTGCAAAATACGGCGACTGTTTCCATCCTAAAAAGGAAAACTGGGAACCCATTGAAGGCAATATCGAGTTCCGCCATGTGGACTTCCACTACCCCGACAGCCAGGAAGAAATCCTCCATGATTTTAACCTCACGGTAAAATCCGGCACTACCGTTGCCATTGTGGGCGAAACCGGCGCAGGCAAATCTACCCTGGTAAACCTGTGCTGCCGCTTTTTTGAACCCACCGGCGGCCAAATTTTAATTGACGGGGTGGATTACCGCCAGCGCAGCCAGCTGTGGCTCCACAGCTCCTTGGGCTATGTGCTGCAAACGCCCCACCTGTTCTCCGGCACTGTAAAGGAAAATATCCGCTATGGCAAGCTGGATGCTACAGATGAAGAAATTATTGCCGCAGCCAAAATTGTTTCCGCCCATGAAATTATTGAAGCTATGGACAAAGGCTACGACAGCGACGTTGGCGAGGGCGGCGACAAGCTCTCCACCGGGGAAAAGCAGCTGATCTCCTTTGCACGGGCCGTCTTGGCAGACCCCCGCATTTTTGTTTTGGACGAGGCCACCTCCTCCATTGATACAAAAACCGAACAGCTGATTCAAAACGCCATTTCCCACCTGCTGCAAAACAGGACTTCTTTCCTTATTGCCCACCGGCTTTCTACCATCCGCCAGGCGGATATTATCCTGGTGGTGCGGGACGGCCAAATTATTGAACAGGGCACCCACCAGCAGCTTTTGGAGCAAAAGGGTTACTACCACACCCTGTACCGCAACCAATACGCCAAGGAAGCTGCCGAAAAGTTAAACTGGCAATAAAAACTTACAGCGGTATGCCGCTGTAAGTTAGCAAGTTGGGCACGCCCAACTTGTGGCCTATTCTTTACCCCTTTAGGGGCCCCAACCGGGGCCCCTTTTCTTTTTGGAGATACTGGCTGCCTATTGGGGCTTTCAGCCCCAACCCCTTTAGGGGCCCTCCAGCCCCTAAAACCCCAGGCCATATTTCTTTTGGCATCAAAAGAAATATGGAAAAGAAACAGCAATTCAGCGGGTATACCCGCTGAATTGGCAGCAAGTTCGCAAAGCGAACTTGTGGGGCTTCCGCCCTACGGATACCCGTTATTTGCCAGTGCCACTCAATAAACGGCGGCAACTGGTGTTTGTACAGCGTCACGCCCTTCACTGAAGGGCTACAAGTTTGGCAAAGCCAAACTTGCAAAACTTGTTCACAGGCAGAAGTTACCGCAAGTTCGTTTTACGAACTTGCAGCCCCACACTGTGGGGCGATGGCCATATTATAAGTTCGCTGTACTGCACAACGGTTGGTTTCCCAAAAGGAAAGGGTAACTATCTGCTTAGTAGCCTCGCCTGCGCTCGGCATTACCAAACTTTCAGCCTCTAACCGTTAGAGGCCACAATCCAAAAAACCGCACAGCGGGAATGCCGCCCCCTCCTTTGGGCGGCATTGGCCTCACGCAGGGGAGTGTTCCTTGTAAAATGGTCATGTGTGAATACACGACCTATTATAATCAAACACTCCCCAAGTGCGGCCAACCGCATTTGGGGAGTGGCAGTAAGTGGCGCCGCCCAGCCTTTTGCGCCAGCAGGCTGGGCGGAAGGGGTCCAGGGGTGAAACCCCGGCGGCGCTTCTTTTCCCCCTTTTCTTTCGCTGTAGAAAGAAAAGGGGCCGGGTTTGGGGGTGGAACCCCCAACAGCAGAAGCCTGGGGGCAACCCCATACCTCCAAAAAAGCCTGCCGCTGGTTCGCGGCAGGCTTTTTTGCTTGTGCCACAGCCAAATCGCCTATAAAGCCGCTTCTGCGGCAAGGTCAGGGCAGTGCTTTGCACAAATAATCCCCCCATATTTGTCTGAAACATATAAAGTGAAAAATAAATATTTAACTGTCCTTGTATATGGTGTATAATGTAGCTATCCCAATTTTAGCAGGAGGTTTTTACCATGGACACTTTAAAACGCAACGACTTTTTAGAGTACCGCTTTTTATCCGGGCTGGAGCCTTCCCCCAGCCTGCGCCACGCTGTTTTTACCGTAAGCCAGGCAGATTACGAGGAAAACGGCTACCGCCATAACCTGTGGCTGTATGACGCGCAAACAAAGCAAATCCGCCAGCTTACCGCAATGGATAAAGAAAACAATGCTTTTTGGCTGGATGATTCCACCCTTGTTTTCCCTTCCATGCGGGATAAAAAATGCAAGGAACGAGTGGAAAAAGGCGAAGCATGGACCATTTTTTACGCCATTGATATCCACGGCGGGGAAGCAAAAGAGTATATGCGCCTCCCGCTTACTGTAACTAAGGCTTTTCCCGCTGGGGAAAATAAATTTGTTTTCGTTGTCAATTATGATAATGCCGGCATTGACCTGCACCAGTACCAGGGCCTGGAAAAACAAACCAAGGAAACCGAAATAAAACAAAATAAGGACTATGAAATTTTAGACGAAATTCCTTACTGGTCCAACGGGCACGGCTTTACAAACAAAAAGCGTTCCCGCCTGTACCTATACGAAAAAGAGGAAAACCGCCTCACCCCCATTACAGAGCCTCTGGAAAACGCCCATTGCTTCTGTGTGGAACAGGGCAAAGCCCTGTTTTCCGCCAGCCTGTTCCAGGATAAAGCTGGGCAAACCGACGGCCTCTATTCTTTTGATGTAAACACAAAGGAACGGGCCACCCTTTTGGAGGACAATACTTGGGAACTGGGCTTCGCCGGCTTTATTGGCGGGCGTGTGTTCTGCACCGCTACCGATATGCTCCACTACGGCATTAACGAAAACAAAAAATTCTACTTTGTTGAAAACGGCGCCCTCACCCTTTGGGCGGACTACGACCGCAGCTTTGGCTCCGGCGTTGGTTCCGACTGCCGTTTGGGCGGCAGCCCTTACTACCGCGTCATTGGCGAAAAGCTTTACTTCCTCACCTTGGACGGCTTTTATTCCTATGTGCGCACTTTGGACCTCAAAGGCAATTTTGAAACCCTCACCGCCCCCAAAGGCTCTGTAGATGGGTTTGCTGTAAACGGGGATGCCATCCTCTTTATTGGGATGCGCGGCCTGCGCCTCCAAGAACTGTACCTAATGGAACAGCCTAAGGGCGCCGAGGAGCAAATCACCCAGTTCAATGAGGATATTTTCCAAAATAAAACCCTGGCCCAGCCAGAGTATTTAGCCTTTGAAAACGACGGTGTTTCCCTGGACGGCTGGGTGCTTAAGCCCATCGGCTTTGACCCTGCCAGAAAATACCCGGCTATTTTGGATATCCACGGCGGGCCAAAATCTGCTTTTGGCGATGTGTTCTTCCACGAAATGCAAATTTGGGCCAATGACGGGTACTTTGTATTTTTCTGCAATCCACGGGGCGGCGATGGAAAAGGCAACGCCTTTGCTGATATTCGGGGCAAGTATGGCACCATTGATTATGACGATTTAATGAAATTTACCGACCTTGTGCTGGAAAAATACCCCCAAATCGACAACCAGCGCATGGGCGTAACCGGCGGCAGCTACGGCGGCTTTATGACCAACTGGATTATCGGCCATACCGACCGGTTCTGCTGCGCGGCTTCCCAGCGCAGCATTGCCAACTGGATCTCCATGTCCTGCACCACGGATATTGGCTACTACTTCTCCGCCGACCAAAACAACTGCGACACCTGGAGCGACCAGGAAAAGCTATGGTGGCATTCTCCCCTGCGCTACGCTAACCAGGTAAAAACCCCTACCCTATTTATCCACTCTGAGGAGGACTACCGCTGCTGGCTTACAGAGGGCCTGCAAATGTTTAACGCCCTAAAATTCCACGGCGTACCTTCCCGCCTGTGTATGTTCCGTGGGGAAAACCACGAGCTCAGCCGTTCCGGCAAGCCCCGCCACCGCGAAAAACGCTTGGTGGAAATTACCGCCTGGTTTGACCAGTATTTGAAAAAATAGGTTTGAGAAAACCTCGAAAAACCTCACAAAACTTTATATTTCGTTCCATTTAAAAGGATGAATATTGTGGAGGATAAAAATATGCAGACAATCATTGTACTGTTAAATCCAGGAAAGCTACAAAACCCCGACTTGGATTTAAGATATTGCGTACCGGACCGCATTGAGGAAGTATCCAATTCTTTCATACAAGACAACGGATATGACTATATAGACACAGAACCCGGGGAACCGGGACCATTGATGGGTATTTGGCTGGAAACAGAAAACGCAACTGAAAGCTGGCATATTGTAAGCGAATTGCTGCAAAATGAACGGTTTTTGGAAAATGATTTGTCCCTGTCGGCCCAGATATATATTTCTGAAAAAGATAGTGCCGATTTGGATGACTGCACCCTTGTTTTTCCTGCGCAGTAAGGCAGCTGCCCCTTAAAAAAATCCCGCCGCAAATTTGCGGCGGGATTTTTCTCCAAGCCTGTGCTATCGGGCTTACACAGCCCGCACCTGCGCTCGGCATTACTGAACTTTGGGGCTTTAACGGTTAGAGTTTGCAAGCAAACAAGTCCACACCGGAGGGCAGCCCGACCTCACCTTGGGGAGGGCTTGGCCTCACGCAGGGGAGTGTTCCTTGTAACCTGGCTATGTAGCTTGACTACTGCCTATTAAAATGAAAACACTCCCCAAGTGCGGCCAACCGCCAGCCCCACAGCGTGGGGCCACAAGTTCGCAAAGCGAACTTGCGATAACTTGTGCCTTTGCTGTAGTTTTCGCAAGTTTGCCAAAGGCAAACTTGTAGCCGTTGGAACAACGGCGGCGTTCCGCTGAACGGCAGGGAGGCCTTTCCCACCGGCCCTGCGGAAGGGGGCCAAGGGGTGAACCTACAAGTCCGCAAAGCGAACTTGCTGCCAATTCAGCGGGAATACCCGCTGAATTGCTGTTTCTTTTCCATATTTCTTTTGCCGCCAAAAGAATGGGCCATGTTACAGCAAAGGAAAACCTTTGTTGTAACATTTGGATTATGGGGCTAAAAGCCCCAAGGCTTGGAAGTGGCCGCGCACTTCCAAAAGAATATAGGCCGGAGGGCCCGCCGGGGAGGCCCTTGGGGGCTTACGCCTTACTGCTTGCAGCCTCGCAGTAAATGCACCTGTACTCCCCGTTGACCAGGCGGAAGCTTTGCTCCAGCTCCTGCTCAATGGTGGTAATGCAGGCAGGGTTTTGGCAGGTAAGGCTGTGGCACAGTTCTTCCCTTTGGGCTGGTTTTTCTGCTGTTGGCTCCACTTCCTCCAACAAGCCAAGCAGCTTTAAAATCAACGCCATACGCACAATTTTACCATAAAACACTTGTTTAAAGTAAGCTGCCCGCGGGTCCTTATCCACCTGCACCGAAATTTCGTTTACTCTTGGCAGGGGGTGCAGCACGTACATTTCTTTTTTGGCCAGGGCCATTTTTTCCGTATCCAAAATATAGCTGTCCTTTAAGCGCAGGTATTCCTCCTCGCTGGCAAAGCGTTCCTTTTGTATGCGGGTCATGTAAAGAATATCCAGCTCCGGCATCACGGCTTCCAGGCCCTGTACCTTGCTGTAGGGGATTTTTTTCTCATCCAGCAGCTGCTGAATATAGGCGGGAATTTGCAGCTCCTGGGGGGCAATGAGCACAAAGCGCACCCCAGAGTACCGGGAAAGGGCGGTAATAAGGGAATGTACCGTGCGGCCAAATTTTAAGTCGCCGCACAGGCCAACGGTTAGGTTATCCACACGGCCCAGCAGGCTGTGAATGGTCATCAGGTCTGTTAGGGTTTGGGTTGGATGCTGGTGCCCGCCGTCCCCGGCATTGATGATTGGCACAGGGGAACAGCCGGCCGCAACGGCAGGCGCGCCCTCCTTTGGGTGGCGCATGGCAATAATATCCGCAAAGCAGCCCACCACCTGGGCGGTGTCCGCTACACTTTCCCCTTTTGCGGCGGAACTGGAATTGGCGGAAGAAAAACCAACCACGCTTCCCCCCAGCTCCAGCATAGCAGCTTCAAAGCTCAAGCGGGTACGGGTGCTGGGCTCGTAAAACAAAGTGGCCAGCTTTTTGCCGCGGCACATTTGGGCGTACTTTTCCGGATGGGCGATAATATCGTCGCCGGTTTGCAGCAGCTGGCCTATTTCTTTCAGGGAAAGGTCCATAGGGTCAATTAAATGTCTCATTTTCATTCCTCCTGTATGTTACATTGTCCTGTACGGCCCGCGCTTCCATGGGCCGCAAAAAAGCCCCCTTGCACAAAATACAAGAAGGCTAAAATACAAAATTATGGGGTTTTCTTTGTTCCCAATCCTTTTTAGCCTCTCGGTGCTAAGTTAAAGGCGCGGTCCCTGCTGCCCCCGGCAGCTTATTTACATTTTACCCCACCAGGGCAGGGCCTGTCAATGGGATTGAAAAATTTATGCCTCCTCTTTTACACCCTCGCCCAGCTGTTTTTTCACCCGCCAGCGTACCGGCATAAAAGCCAAAAAGGTTGCTACTTCTGCAAAAGCCAGGGTAATCCACACACCGGTTTCCTGTAAAAACGGCGGAAAAACAATAAGGCCTACAATAATCAGGGCAATGCCTCTGGTAACGGCAATCATGGTGGTAAACACCGGCTTTTCAATGGATTGGAAGTAGTACATCATGGAGGTGTTGACGCCGGTAAACACAAAGGATGAAAAATAAATAACCGTAGCCGCCGCCCCGCTTTCCACCAAACCTGGGCTATCCGCCAAAAATACAGCGGTTATTTCCTGGGGGAACAGCAGGATTACCCCATACACAACCGCGGCAAACACAAGGGAGGAAAGCGCGGAACACCGGTTCGCCCGTTCCACCCTTTGGTACAGCTTTGCGCCAAAGTTGGTGCTGATTAGGGGCTGGGCTGCCTGGGCAATACCGTTAAATATGCCTTTGCCCACATAGGCAATGTTGGAAATAACGCTGTAAATAGCCACAGCCCCTGCCCCGCCAAGGCCCAGCAGCACAAAATTGTACAGGAAAATAACCATACCGGAGGTAAACTCCAAAATAAAAGTGCCTGCGCCGTTGGCCAAAATCCGCCCTAAAAGCTGGGGGGAGAAAAAATGCTTTACAAAGGAAACCCGGTTGCTTTTGGTAATAAAGTGCAAAGCCAGTATCCCTACAGATACCAAAGGCCCAATGGAGGTTGCCACAGCGGCGCCGCGCATACCGCCCTTAAGCAGGACAACAAACACATAGTCCAAAACAATGTTTAACACATTGCCGGTGGTGCTGGCTATCATCACTAGCTTGGGGTTGTAATCCGCCCGCACCAGCACCTGCATTTGGCTGGAAAGCAAATAGGCAAAGGCCCCTATGCCAATGGGCAGCATATAATCCACCACATAGGGGAGCAGCTCCTGATTTGCGCCAAAAGCCTTGGAAATTGGCACAACAAACACCGTACACAGAATACTGAGCAGGATACCAATGGCCAAATTCAGCGCCATAGCCAGGGTAAACACCCGGTTAGTATCGTCGTACTGCTGCTGGCCGTTAAATACGGAGATGGTAGTTGCCGCCCCAACGCCCAGCAGCAGCCCTATGGAAGAAAATATGGTAAAAATGGGCATGGCAATGTTTAAGGCTGCAAGGCCGGTACTGCCCACACCGTAGGAAATAAAAAACACGTCGGACATACAGTACACCGAATGTGAAATCATACCTATAATAGTAGGTACTAAAAAGTGTATATAAGATTTTGAAACGCTGCCATGGGTAAGGCCGGAAACAGACATAACATCTTCCTTTTCATTTTATTGAAACCCCCATATTTGTTTGGGGGACAAGCTTTTTTATTATAACCAGCCTTATTTTAAAAGTCAACGCCTTGCAAAAACCTTCTTGCGGGCCTCCGTGGCTCCCCTTTTTGAGGGTTCCGCCCCCAGGGCTGCCCCCTTTTTTGGCAGTATGCGCCTACTTCCAAGCCTGTGGCTGTTGGGGCTTTCGTCCCCATAACCCTTTTAGGGGCCGGCGGGCCCCTAAGACCCCAGGCCATACTTCTTTTGGAAGTGTTCGCTGTGCCAGCGGGCTTACGCCAGCTTTTTGGGGCGCGCCGCCCCCAAACCCCAGGCCATATTTCTTTTGGCATCAAAAGAAATATGGAAAAGAAAAATGCCG
>CAJTSZ010000070.1 GCA_910578755.1 uncultured Oscillospiraceae bacterium
TTTACCTTTATGCCCTATTCTCTGCCCTGCTGCTTTTGGGGTTATACCTGTGTGATTGGAAGCTGGAACCTTACCGCCGCTTATACCGCCATTCCGGCCGTTTGATGTCCGACTTTGTATTGATGGACGGTATGCCTGTTGTTTTAATGAACATTGGTATTTTGGGTATTTTTGGCACCTCCTATGTTTTGGGTGTCAACGGCCCCTTAAACGGGCCCACCATTGGCGGTATTTTTACCATTGCAGGCTTTGCCGCCTTTGGCAAACATATAAAAAATACCGTTCCCATTATTGCCGGCGTTTTTGTTGGTTCCCTTGTAAAAGTTTGGGACATCAACTCCCCTGCTATTTTGCTGGCGGCCCTGTTTGGCACAAGCCTTGCGCCTATCAGCGGCCAGTTTGGTTGGGTTGCCGGCATGGTTGCCGGGTTTCTTCATTCCTCCCTTGTGCTTAGTATAGGTTCCTTCCACGGCGGGCTGAATTTGTATAACAATGGTTTTTCCGCTGGGTTGGTCGCTCTTATTTTAGTTCCCTTAATAGAATCCATTGAAGGAGAAAAGAAAAATGCGTCACACTAAAAAGAAAATTTCCCGAATTGTAGATGAACTGATCACCTTTTTTTACTCCGTTGGCGGCAATAACTTTGACATTAAAATTCGCGAGGACGGCGAACAGCATGCTATTTTTTTCCGCAGCAACTACGCCCCCAACCAGTTGGATAGAGTAAACCAGCTGTGCCGATACCTAAAAAGCGGCCGTTCCCCCGCCATTGAAGAAAGCTATTGGGGCCTGGCCGGCGGCGGCGACCTGGAAGATGAAAGCGAGCTCCAGCTCATTGGCGCCATGCTGGACCATGCTGACATTAAAATTGACCCGGAACACGTTACCTTTTATCTGTATCGTACCCGGGATAAACATTAAAAAAACATCATCCTCGCTATAAGCGGGGATGATGTTTTTTTGTGTCAGGCTAAAAACGCCGCATACAGCATCTTAATCACTGCGGTTAAAAAGGCCACTACAACTACTAAAATAAAGAATAATACAAAACGGGCAATATATATTTTTAAAGAAACCCCCTGGTTAGTGGAACCCAAAGATGGTAAAACTACCTGGGCAAACGTTAGGGTAAAGCCTATGGCCTCCTTGGCGGCAGCCACCAATAAAATAACCGCCCCAATGGTTTCCGGCAGAAGCACTAACACATAGTACAGCACCGCGCCTTTATCTCCGCAGCTGTATAAAAACGCCCCTGTTAAGCCAAACCCTAAGCCTTTAAACAAAAGCACAAATAGAATAGCCGGCTGCCCAATGGCGCAAAAACCACAAAGGAACAATATGCCCAGCAGCACCCCGGTTCCCCATAGGGCGGTAAAAAAATCGGGGAGGAACCCCTGGTATTGGGCAATTTCTGTTTGGGCGCCAAAAAGGCTCTCCATAATTTGCCGCAGCTGGCCGCCGTCGCCGTACAGCAAACGCACACCCAACACAGTTCCCATTAGGAAAACCCCGCCCAGCAGCAGCACACCCCCTTTTTCCCGGAGGTTAAATAGTAAGTACCGTTTTAAGTATCCTTTTTGCGCTCTTGTTTTTAACACGATGGCCAGCCTCTTTTCTTATTTTCCTAAGCCGCAAAGCAGAAATGCTCCGCTGCGCTTTAATAATAAGTATGAGACAAGCTGGGGAAATATCACTGTGCCCCGGCTGCGTTAAAAATAAAATATACGGGCCGCCCTTTTCCCCAGGATGGAAGGGCGCTTCCATTTATTTTAGCTGGTATTCCAGGTACCTGTCGTTTTCTGTATCAATATAGCCTGCAATTACTTCCCCAGCATCTGTGCAGCCCATGCTGAAATAAAAGGCCACCGTTTCAACAGAAGGGATAGCGGAAATAAAAAGTTTTTCCGCCCCCTTTTCCAAGGCGCATTTGCATATTGCCTGAAATAGCCCCTGGCCTATCCCCTTCCGCCGAAACCGATCATCCACAAAAAGCATAGCTAAATTGGCGTATTTTGCGGCTGAACCCTGCAAAGAACCGCCCATACAGCAAAAGCCAACCAATGTATCGCCAAAAAAAGCGCCAATTAAGGAGCCGCCGCCAGCCACTTGTTCCTGAAGGTAGTTTGTAATCCGTATCCTTTTTTCAGTGTTCCATTCCCGCAGCTCATTTGCCGCCACTATTTCCCAAACTCCCTTTGTACAGATGTACTTTTGGTTGATGCATTGGCAATGCTGAAAATGGGACAGCATACCTGGGGATATATTTTCTATTTTAAGCATATTTACCTCTATAAAATTACCTCCCTTTCCTTTTTTTAATTGGATTGGCCCACTACTATTTTAAAGGTTTTGTGAAACAGATAATCCGGTTGGCCTCCTGAAAGCCCAAAGCCAAATGGAACGCCAAACTGGAAGTGTTTCCCAACTCACAGTCGCTGGCAAACTCACTGCAGCCCTGTTCCCTGGCCCATTGCTCACACATTGCCAGTAGCTTAGCTGCCCTCCCCTGCCCCCGGTAGGCTTCTTCCACAAAAATCCCTTCCAAGTACCCAACAGGGGAACTGGCTGTCCCCTCCACATAGTCCCGCCGAAGCTGGCACTGGGCAAAGCCCACAGGGGTTGTGCCCTGCCAGTCCAAAAACAAGGCGGCCTCTGGCTCCGCCAAAAGCTGGCGGAATTCCTGGGTTAAATCCTCCAAGGTATGGCTGCCCCACATTTTTCCGGCTAATTCTGCAAGTATCCTTTCTTCGCCCGGTTTTGCTTTGGTTATCATTGGTAGGTCCTCCCCTTCTGCCCAAACAGAAAACGGTACAGCAAAAGCTATACCGTTTTTAAACTGCTTGCTTTACAAAATATTATTTTACACTATAAATAGTATCCAGCAAAGTGCCGTCCCGGTAAAGAACCTTTGCAACCACTTTTTCACCCATTTTCACTGGTTTTGGTACACCGGCAATTTCTTCCGCCATTTTTTTCAGCTCGCTGATTTCTACCACTGGCAGTTTTGCTTCTTTTAACTTCTGTTTTAATTCCACATTTTTACCGCCAGCTGTGTTTACAGCAATCCCCCGCTGGGTGACAACAACATCCACTGTTTTGCCTGGGGTAGAAACACATAGGCAGTGCTCCACTACCAGGGGCAGGCGTGCTCTTGTAAGGGGTGCAATAATAATTGCCAGCTTAGAACCAGCCGCGGTGTCGCAGTGGCCGCCGGAACCGCCCATAATGTAGCCGTTGGAATCGGTGTGGACGTTGACGTTAAAGTCCAAATCCACCTGAGTGGCGCCCAAAAGCACTACATCCAGGCTATCTACACCGGCGCTTTTGCCGCTGACGCCGGCGTACTGGGTTGCAGAAACCTCCATGTGTTTTGGGTTGGAACGAATGGATTTTACTGCATCCAGGTCAAAGCACTGCACATCCAGCAGCGCTTTAAAGCAGCCGGATTCCAGCATATCTACCATATAAGCGGTAATGCCACCCATACCAAAGCTGCCCTGAATCCCTTTAGCAACCATCATTTCTTTAATGTACTTGGCGGCTGCCAGGGTTGCGCCGCCGGCGCCGGTTTGGAAGGAGAAGCCGTCCTTTAACAGGCCGGAGGCTTCAATTACCTTGGCGGCGTAGTCCGCCATTTTCAGGCCAACTGGGTCGCGGGTAATTTTTGTGGTACCGGAAACAATGCCTGCTGGGTTGCCAATTTGCTCTACTGCTACAACACAGTCCACATAAACCTCTGGGATAGAAAAATCCACCAAAGGATATGCCACCAGGTTATCGGTAATTACCACCACTTTTTTTGCGTTCATGGCATCGGCAAAGGCATAGCCAATGGAGCCGCAGGCAGAGGGGCCGTATTTGCCGGTGCAGTTGCCCATATCATCTGCTGTTGGCGCCGCAATAAAGGCAATATCAATAACAGAAGTCCCCTTTTCCATATCGGAAGCGCGACCGCCGTGGCTGCGGAAAATAACAGGGTTTTCCATAAGCCCTTGGGAAATGGCCTTGCCTACCTTGCCGCCCATATAGTTACATTCCAAATTGGTAACAACGCCGTTTTTAATATGGCCAATGAGGGGTTCATGAACATCAAAAACAGAACTGGCATTTACTGTAAGGTTTTTGTACCCCATTTGGGCAATGACTTCCATAACCATGTTAAGCACATAGTCGCCGTTGCGCATGTGGTGGTGGAAGGAAATGGTCATGCCGTCCTGCAAGCCACACTGTTTTATTGCTTCCTGAATAGATGCTACTAACTTACTCATTGTCTTCCAGACCTCCAAACATTGCTTTTTCCATTTCTATTACTTGTCTGGCCCGTTCTACAATTGGGGCGTCAATCATTTTGCCCCGCAGGGAAACTACGCCCTTGCCCTGTTCCTTTGCAATGCGGATGGTTTCCATAACCTCATGGGCATAATCTATTTCGGCCTGCGTTGGGCTGAACACTTCGTTAATACCCTCTACATGGCGGGGAGAAATGGAAGCCTTTCCGGAAAAGCCCAGGCTCTTGGCAAAGCGGGCATCCTCATACAAGCCTTCTATATCGTCAACATCCGTAAAAGGCGTGTCGTACACATCAATGCCACAGGCACGGGCCGCGCACACCATTCTGGAACGGGCATAAAAAATTTCGTTGCCCTCTTTAGTGCGTTTGCAGCGCAGGTCTGCTGTTAAGTCCTCCCCGCCCAGGAAAATAGCCGCCACTCTTTCATCGGCGCCAGCAATTTGAAAGGCGTTTTCAATACCCAGTGTGGTTTCCAGCAGAGGGATGAGCTTTACGGTATTTTTAGGGAAGCCACATTTTTCTTCCAGCTTGCCAATGTATTCCGAAACGGTTTTTACATCCTGGGCGCCGTTTACCTTTGGCGGCATAATCATATTGGGTTTTAAAGGGATAATTTCGTCCAGGTCCTTTGTCCAGTATTCTGTTTCCACAGGGTTAATGCGGATGATTACCTCGCAGCCTTTATATTGCAGGGACTTTAAGGCATTTCTTACCAAAACACGGGCAGAGTCCTTTTCTGCCGGGGAAACAGCGTCCTCTAGGTCCAAAATGATGCTGTCGGCACCTAAAACGTCGGCATTCATCAGCAGGTTTGGGGTATTGCCGGGAATAAACAGCATAGAACGTCTCATACTATTTTGCACCTCCTGCTCTGCGGACAGCAGTTTCTACCCTTGCTTTAATGACGCAGTCAATGGCGCCTTTATCGTTTATTGTAACCTTTCCGCTTTCTACCTGAAGTTCCTGGAGTACTTCCATAACGCTTTCTTTAATTTGGTCTGCAAATTGGTTATAAACTACAGACTGAATTTCAATTTCCAATTCCTGCGCCGGTTCAACAGTAACATATACGTCGCTGGATTCCAATGTACCGGCAACAGCATTTGCTGCAATTTTCATTGTGCTTCCTCCCTGCTTGCAGGCAGGTGTTCCCTGCCTGCTGTTTCATACCTGCCAAAAGCAGCTTTGGCAGGGT
Organism: uncultured Oscillospiraceae bacterium; assembly: GCA_910578755.1. Lineage (GTDB taxonomy): Bacteria > Bacillota > Clostridia > Oscillospirales > Ruminococcaceae > Negativibacillus. The sequence continues at coordinate 5,487 of CAJTSZ010000070.1, forward strand.
TTGCCTATTTTTAAATCGGCATTACTGTTCAATACCCACACGGCAAGGCATACCAAGGTCAAAGGGGTGTTTTTCCTTAACAAACTTGGTAACATAATCGGCCCGCTGAAAAAGCTCGTCCATATTCATGCCGTACTGGTGCCCGGTAATAACCAGCTCTGTATGCTCCGGCCGGTTATCCATCATTTGGTGAAGTTCTTCCTTTTTAATAGTACCTAAGTTATAGGCATCAATTACTTCGTCCAAAACCACCAGGTCATACTGGCCGGAGTAATATTTTTCTTTTACTTCATCAAATTTTTTTTGAAATTTTTGGGCATAAAATTCCTGTTGTTCCGGAGTAAGGTTAAACAGGAAGGGAATTTCACCCTCATTTTCAATATATTCTACAGTTGGCAAAGATTTTAAAACACTAACTTCCCCACTCTTTGGTTCCTTTAAAAATTGGTACACTAAAATTTTAAAGTTGTACCCTGCACAACGGACAATTTGGCCTATTGCAGCAGTGGTTTTACCCTTGCCGTCGCCGTAGTAAAGCTGAATACAGCCTTTTTCCATAATTTTCTCCTTTACCGTCGCGCCGCTTTACAGCAGCACAAAAAGGCCGCACGCTTTTTGTTGTGCGGCCTGCTTGTTTTTAGTAAATATTTTCAATTTTATCCAGGTCGTACAGAAAATGGTCTTTTGTGCTCTGCCCAACCAATCCAATCAGCAGGTAACGCTTGGTTACTGGGTCATAGGGTATGCTTTTTACCAAAACAAGGCCCTCTATTTCCCCTGTGCTGCGCACATGGTTGCGCGGGCCGTTGCACCGCTTTATTTCATCGCCAATTTTAATGTGCTCCTCATCATAAAAAGAGATGGGCAAATCCTGTTCAATTACACTTTGCATCTTTTTTTCCAGCTTGTTAATATCTATCATTGGTTTTTCCCGAAAACACAAAACAAAGCCGCGTTTTACGTCAGAATGTTCGTACTCGTCTTTATAGGACTGGTCTAAAAAATACTCTGCAATATCTTCCGCGGAATGTGCCATTCTGCGGTAACGGATAGATTTGTGCACAATATTGGCCACATCCTCCGGAAGGGGGCCGAAAATATTGGGCCGCGTAACAATAACCTGTTCCCCAACGCCCACCATTAAATCTGCATTGACAGGACGCTCGCTGCCTTCCATTTTTAAAAATGGATAAATCAGTTCAAAGTGCTCCACCACCACGCGCTTGCCCTGCTTCACCGCCATAATAATGGCCTGGGCCAGCTTGGGAACCGGGGTAAAGCCCTGTTCAAACCGAATATCTAAATGGTAGGTATGGGGCGTAGCAAAAAGCCCAAAGCTTTTACCGTTGCCAAACCCATAGTTTGCCAAAGGATTATCCAACAAATCCAGCAGCGGCAAAGGGCGGACGTTTACACCGTTGTCATCATTGGTAAGTTCCATACCTGGGAACATACCCTTTATTAACATACTTTTGCCGGAACCAGCGTCGCCAATAATACCAATCAGCTTATCGTGGGAACGCAGGTACCTTTGGGAAATTTCGTTCCCCAGTTCCGCCATTCTCATATTGCTGCGGGGGGCAAAAAATACACTGTACAAGTGGCTGGTTTGAAACGACGAAATAATAATCCCTCCTTCTTTTGGAAATCAATACTTTAAAAAGAAAAACGCCGCGGCCCAAAAGGCGCCAAAATACAAGCCAGCAGAGGCCCTTGGTTTTTAAGAGCCCCTGCGGTGTAAATTACTTTCTTTTTGCGTTGCGCAAAGCCATAATGCGGTTCATTTCATTGTAAACCAACATAAAGCCTTCGTCCACACCCATACCTGGTTTAGCCAAAATTTGGTCTGGTTTGGTAGCCATAGCGCAGTTTACGCAAACATGGCAGGAACGGTCTGTTTCGTTGCAGGTACCACCCTGGTATGCGCCAAAGCCGCGTTCTTTGCAGTAAAGAACAGCTTCAATGGTGTTGTTGACGCCGCCCAGGTCTGGTGTTTTAATTTGGGCCATGTGGCCAGCCTTATTGTCGCAGAAGTAAATAACGTCTTCCAAAGTGTTGCACCATTCGTCGGCAACCAGTTCTACGTTAATGCCGCGTTTGTCCACTTCTTCTCTCAGGCCTTTCAGGCAAAGCATTTGTTTTTCTCTTTCGCCAGCGTCCATTGGGCCTTCAATGCGCAGGTGGAATGGTTTTGCAGCTTCTTCCAGTTCTGCAAGGTAATCTGCCATAGCAACAAAGTTATCGTCGCCAAATACCTGGCCGATGGTGCCGTAAACATCAATGTGAAGCACTGGGTTGTAGTTTTCGTTGGCGCGGAGCTTAATAATGCGGTCCCGCAGCCAGCAAACGTATTCTTTCAAAATAGAACCGTCGCGGCCCAACTTAGTGTCCACGTTGTTGATAAGGGCGTGAGGCAGAATAGCAGCGCCTTTCAAAATCATTTTATCTGCATTTTCGTATCTGTTGTCGCCGGACTGTGTAAATACTGGGATAGCTTCCTCAGAAACGGTTGTGCCGTATTCGTCTGCAACAACTTCGCACATCAGGCGTTTGCTTGCTTTGGCAACAGCGTCCAAAATGGCCTGGGAAACACCGTAACGGATAGCAGTATGCAGTCTTTTGCCGTCAACCTCAATAGCTTCCATCATTTTTGTTAATTCACGGAAGTTGTCTGCTTCTTTGCCAACCAATGCTGGTTTAATGTGTTTTTCAATTACTGGGATAAAGTCCTCCGCCAGGAACAGTGGGTCACGCCCGCCTGCACCGGAGTACTGTACTGCTGCGCAGTCACCCCATGCAATTTGGCCGTCCTCCAAAACCAACATAACAGAGATGGATTCCCCTGCCTGACGGATGGACTTAAAGCCAGGTGTCATTGTTTCACCAATATAAGCGGCTCCGTCGGAAACTGCCCCGCTTTTAATTGCTTTTTGGTCGTCAAAAAAGAAGCCTGTACGGCCAGGTGCGCATACTACGTCTACGATTTTCATTTGAAAAATCTCCCTTCTGTATTTCAATGAAGTGGTTGCGGCGCCCTGGCGAAAGAACGCCGCATTATTACAGTTTAAGCTATTTTTTAGTTGGTTATCTTGGGCGGCCTACCAATCTGCCCTTGCTGATTGCATAAACGTCGTCAATAACCATCTGGAAGGAAACCTCGCGGTTTTCTACGCGGGCGCGTTCTTCCAGTTTTTCTTTATGGAATTTTTTCAGGTCGTCGGTAAACGGCAGGTTTCCTGGTTCCAAAATGCGCACAGCGCCGGTGTTGTCACGGGCTGGCAGCATAATACCTGCGTTGCATTTTGCCGGGCCAAATGGAATATCAATAACGCCGGCGTTAATGCCTGCAATGGCGCCCAAGATAATATCCCCATGGCCCAGTGCAATACATTTATCCATAATGCAGCGTGTTTCTGCCTTAATTACTTCTTTTTCATGTTCCAAACGGCTGCCTACGGTAACCTGGTCTACCAGCATATTGGTAAGCTGTTTGGTGCAGCGCAAGCCCTGGGCGTTGGCTTCCTTGGTAGGAACACCGGCAGCTTCGTGTGGTGTTTTTACAATAACCTTGGTGGCCTTGGAAAGGGCCGCAGTAGCAGCACCCCAGGAAATTACGCCGAAGGCTTTTGCTTCATCTGCTGGGAAACCGCCCATCCACTGGTGGAATACAGTAGTAACATTTACATTGGTGTAGCCGAATTTGTGAAGGTATTCCTCGGTCAGCTCTTCCAGGGTTCTAATAGCAGCAACGTCCTGTATTTGGTTGCCCAGCTGGCCGTAACCAACGGTAATATTTTTAACGCCCTGTTCGGCAGCAGCCAAAGCTTCAATAATAGCAACAGCATGGGAAATACATGGGGGAACCAAGGTACCTGTCAGCGGGCCGTATGGTTCACGGTTGATTTGCACACCGGCTTCCTCGTAAATACCGGTAAGGCGGTCCACATACTGCCAATCCTTCATGGTTTGCTCAATTGGAATATTTTTGGCGTATGGAATGTTGTAGGAAATACCGCCGCCTTCATAGGAGGTAAAACCGCCTGCATAGGTAATTTCTGTAAGAAGCCTGGCGTCTGGGGTGCCATGTCTTACCTGAAGTGGGGTATCCAAAGCTTCTACTACCTGGCGGCAGCCATGAACGCCATGGTTAACAGCGGGAAAACCGTTGAGGAATGGGTGGAAGTTGCCGTTGGCCATGCCCTCTTTCTCCCGGCGGATACCTTCCGCACAGTTTTCGTACTGGTTTTGGCGGGTATAAGAGTCAATGGTGCTTGGCAGCAGGTCCGCGCCGCCTTCGTCCTGCAGGTGTTTAAGCAGTTCGATGTGGTTTTCAATCAGGCCCACGCCGGCTCTTGGCTGAACCAGGGTAACGCCTTCTTTTTTTGCTTTGTTCAGCTTATTGGAAAATATTTTGTGCTCTGGAAGGGATTTATGGTATGCAATGGCTTCTTCCAGGTTTACTTCTTTACCGGTTTCCCAAGTGGAAAGGATTTCTTTACGAACTTTATAAAATTCGTCATCGCTCCACTTTTTATTTTTAATTTCAATGAGTTCCATCTTTAACTAACTCCCTTTTCATAATTCTTAAGGCTGTTTCGGGATATACTGTGCTAAGCAACCCCATTGCGGCAAGAATATATCTTCTGTCCACCAGCACCTCTGCCTCCTTTGGCTTTAAGGAAAAAGGGTCCAATGCGGTGAACTGCGCATGGGAGGCAATTTGAGCCGTACGCTTTGTGTGAATTAAGGCGCCGCCAGTAACAACAACTGTTTTTACTGCGGTTAAGTCCTTTCCTGTTTGCATATAGCTAACGCCCATTGGGGAATAATATTGCTCCAGCCGGCCGGCGTGCCGTGTTACGGCAGTTTCAATGGCAAGGGAAGCAAGGGCAAAATCCAAGGCTTCCAGTTCATGGTCATCGCCTCCGGGTACAACGTCTGTGTGGGTGGCCAGGTACTCTATCAGCTGGGTACAGCGTTCCTCCGGCAGGCCGGAAAGCTCTGCTACCCTGGCAATATCTGTGGCTTCTACAATACCGTGTATGCTGTAGCGCATACCAATATCGCCCTCCACCGTGCGTTTGGCATATTCTTCCCTCAGGCCTTTCAGGGCTGTCATACCCATGGTTGGCATACCAAAGGACATGGAGTAAATATCCGTAGTAGCGCCGCCCAAATCCACCCCTACCAGGTCGCCAATGCCGTCCTCTTCCTTTGTACCTTTGGCCAACAGCTTCATTGCTGTAAGCATAGCGGAGGGGGTTGGCATTAAAATACCTTGTATTAGTTCCTGGGCCTTGCTTAAACCCTTTGCCTGGACAATTTGCTCCAAAAAAATACTGCGGATTTTATCCTGCACCGGCTGCACATTGGGAATATCCAGCCGGGGCATTACATTTTCACAAACATAGGTCTGTTTCTCTTTCAGTATTTCTTTACACTGGTCGGCACAATTACGGTTGCCTGCAATAATAATGGGGAAATTTTTTTGGGATTTTGCCAGCATTCCTGCGTTAAACACAATATTTTCCTTGTTGCCGCCGTCCGTACCGCCGGTAAGCAGGCAAATATCCGGATTGATTGTATCTATCTCCTCCAGGTCAGCCTGGGTAAGCTCATAGGAATAGGTTTTTATTACCTTGGCCCCAGCCCCCAAGGAGGCCTGGCGGGCAGCCTTTGCTGTCAGCTCCGGAACAAGGCCGATTGCCACCATGCGCAGCCCGCCGGCGGCGCTGGAGCAGGCATATTGCTCCGCAAAGGGGATATCCCCTGTTTGTTCTTTCAGCAGCTTTACCGCATTGTTCAGCCCATTGATAATATCTGTTTCAATAGTGGTGTAGCTTTGTGCCGTTGCAAGAATTGTTTCGCCTTCTACATCCACCGCAGTTACTTTTGTATATGTACTGCCAAAGTCTATAAGTAAAACAGCTTTCATAGCCTGCACCTTCTTTAAGAAATTACTGATTTTGTAAATCACTCAGCCAGCCTATACCGGCTAAGAAGGCTTACGCTATGCCCAAATCCTCTTTCAAAGCAGCAATTGTTACTTGTGGGTCAGTACCGGGGCCAAAGGCTCTGTCAAAGCCTAGGGCTTTGTAGCGGCGTACAATTTCCTCTACTGGAACTTTACCAACCACCAAATTGCCGCCTGCATACAGCAAAATGCCTTTCAGGCCAGCTTCATCGCATTTTTGGCGCATACCAGTGCAGTCAATTTCGCCCTGGCCATATAGGGAAGAAACAACAATAGCGTCTGCCCCTACCTCTACTGCCGCCTGGATAAACTCTTCCTGTGGAACAAGAACGCCCAAATTTGTTACATCAAAACCGGCGTCCAAAAATGCGCGGTTCAAAATAGCGTTACCTACTGCATGCACGTCGGCACCAATAACGCCCAGAACCAATTTTTTCTTTTCCATTGTTGTAGCACCTCTTGTTTAAAGTTTTCTGTATTCCATTGTTTGAAAAAGTGCAGAGCGTTTTTTCGAGGGGGACAAATTCCATAAATTGGTTATAATCCCAATTATCAGGCCTGCAAAATCTCGTAAAACCTCGCAAAACCTCAAGAAACCTCACAAAACCCCAAAAAGAACCTGCCAATACTCACAAATGAGGAGTGGCAAGGGCCGCCTTTGCGCAACCTTTGACAATATGCTAAATAATCCTTAGCCGGGTGAAGGCCCAACTATTGCAGCTGTCAAATTATGGCGCTTTAGGAGTAC
>CAJTSZ010000071.1 GCA_910578755.1 uncultured Oscillospiraceae bacterium
CCTGCAATATTTCCTCAAAACGGTTCCATTGGTGAAAGGTTAGGAACATATCCCCGCCCACAATTAAATAAAACTGTGCCTGGGGGAACTGCTGTTTCAGCTGGGTTAATGTATCTGCCGTATAGCTTTTGCCTTCCCGGTGCAGTTCCATTTCCGAAACCTGGGCCTGGGGAATTTCTGCAAAGGCTAAACGGCACATTTGGGCCCTGTACTCCCCACTGGCCAGCTCTTGGGCCTGCTTATGGGGGGGCTGTTTTGTTGGAATAACCAGCAGCTTGTCCAGCTTTAATTCCTCCACACACTGCTGTGCCAAGTGGACGTGCCCCTGGTGCACCGGGTTAAAGGTTCCGCCAAAAATACCTATTTTCATTGCTTCCACCTAATTTCTGATGGATTTTACTATAGCCTACAGCTGTATTTTAGGGTTTTTTCTGTTTTTGCGGTAAAATACAATTTTTGTACCAATGGTTTGCACCACTTCCGAATTGGTAGCCTGGGCCAGCTCCTCCCCCACTTCCCGGGCAAACCCTGGCGCTGTTTCCAAAACACGGATTTTAATCAGTTCCCGGGCTTCCAAAGCATCGTCCACCTGTTTAATAAGCTGCGGGCCAATACCGCCCTTTCCCACCTGCAAAATAGTATCTATTTGGTTGGCCAAAGCCCTTAGTTTTGCTCTATCCTTACTTGTTAACATACAATTACTCCTTTTTGCCTTCTACTTTGTCCTTAACTTTGCTGTAAAATTCCCGCAGGGCAAGGCCCCTGTGGCTAATAGCGTCCTTTTCCTCCCCGGTAAGCTGGGAGTAGCTTTTCCCGTTTACCATAAAAATGGGGTCGTAGCCAAAGCCGCCGCTGCCAAGGGGCTGGTATCCAATTTTCCCCTGGCAAACGCCCAAGGTTTCTATTTTTGTTTCTGCATCCCAGGCACAAGCAATGGCACAAACAAACTGTGCTGTGCGGCGGCTGTCCTCCACATCCTTCAGTTCATCCAAAAGGGCCTGCATTTTTTCAGGATACGGGGTGTCCTCCCCGTGGTAGCGGGCGGAATACACCCCTGGCCGGCCGCCTAAAGCGTCTACACACAAGCCGGAATCATCTGCCACGGTAGGCAGGCCGGTGGCCTTAAAAATAGCCTTTGCTTTAATCCACGCATTTTCCGCAAAGGTGAGGCCGTTTTCTTCCGGCTGAATGTGTATCCCTGCTTCTTTTTGGGAAAGGATTTGTATACCCAGGGGTTCCAAAATGCGTTTAAACTCCTCCAACTTGTGGCTGTTGTTGGTTGCTACTACTAATTTCATTATTCTATCTCCCCATGGCCAAACAAAGCTTCTACAAACTCCTTTGAATCAAAGGGCCGCAGGTCATCTATTTGTTCCCCTACGCCAATATATTTAATTGGAATATTCAGTTCTTCCTTAATGCCAATAATAACGCCGCCCCGGGCGGTGCCGTCCAGCTTAGTTAAAATAATGCCGTTTAAACCAGCAGCTTCTTTAAACTGACGGGCCTGGTTCAAGGCGTTTTGCCCTGTGGTGCCGTCCAACACCAAAATGGTTTCCCTGGCGCAATTGGGGGCTTCCTTATCAATGACCCGGGAAATTTTAGCAAGCTCGTCCATTAAATTTTTCTTGTTGTGGAGCCGGCCGGCAGTATCGCAGATAATAACATCCGCCCCTCTGGCCTTTCCTGCGTTTATGGCGTCATAAACTACAGCTGCCGGGTCGGAACCTTCGGACTGTTTTACCAGCCCTACCTGGGCGCGGTCCGCCCAAACCTCCAGCTGCTCTATTGCAGCGGCACGGAATGTATCAGCCGCGGCTAAAAGCACATTTTTGCCCTCTTTTTTTAAATTGTTTGCCAGCTTGCCAATGGTGGTTGTTTTGCCTACACCGTTTACACCAATAACTAAAATAATGGCCGGCTTTGTGGAAAGGTTCAGCTGAGAATCCCCTTCCAGCATTTGGGCAATAATTTCTTTCAGCAAGCCCTTCACTTGGGCGGCGTCTGTAACGCCTTTTTCCTTAATTTTTTTTCGCAGCTGGTCACAAATACGGCCGGCCGTTACTGTGCCAACGTCTGCCATAATCAGGCTTTCTTCCAGTTCCTCCAGCAGATCCTCGTCTATTTGGGTAAAGCTGTTTAAAATGGTGTCCACCTTGCCCATCATAGACTCTCTGGTTTTTTTAAGCCCTTCCGTTATTTTACTAAAAAAGCCCATATATTTGGCCCCTTTCAAAAATTTGCTTACCATCGATTGACAAAGGGCAATACGGTTTTTCAAGGCTAAAATTGCCACTGACATTGTTGTCCGCGCACGCCAAATCCGAGAACGCCGCCCAGTGCCGCAAGCTTGGGACGCTGGAAGGCGTGTTTTCCCTTGTTAATTGATGGTATGTTCCTGCTATTTAATACCCAGTTTGCTTTCCACTTGGGTAATATCCAACTCCAATAAGCGGGAGATGCCTTTTTCTTGCATGGTAACGCCGTACATAATGTCAGCTTCCTCCATGGTACCGCGGCGGTGGGTAATAGAAATAAACTGTGTATTGTTTACAAAGCGGCGCAGGTACTGGGCATACCGCACCACGTTTATTTCGTCCAAGGCAGCTTCAATTTCATCCAATACACAAAACGGAGAAGGCTTTACCTTTAGGATAGCCAAATAAACGGCAATAGCCACCAAGGTTTTTTCCCCTCCGGAAAGAGAGGACAGGTTCTTAATAATTTTTCCCGGCGGCTGCACCTCAATTTCAATACCGGACTGCAAAATGTTTTGGGGGTCGGTTAAAACCAAATCGGCCCGGCCGCCGCCAAACAATTCTGCAAATATTTCGGAAAAGTTTTTGCAAATGGCCCCAAAGCTGGTTTGGAACAGCTCCTGCATTTGGGCGGTAAGCTCCTTAATTAAAGCTATCAGTTCGCTGCGGGAACGCTCCACATCGTCTATTTGTTGTTTTAAAAAACGGTACCGCTGTTCCACTTCCCGGTATTCTTCAATGGCCGCAACATTGATGCTGCCCAAAGCCCGTATTTTATTTTTAAGCTCCTGAAGCCGTGCCTTTTCCCGAATAGGGTTTTCAATATGCTTTGCAATGGATACCGCCTGGGAACGGGTAATATGATAATCATCCCACAGACGGGCGATAATATTATCATATTCCAGCTGCTGGTTTACTTTTTTCCCTTCCAGGCGTTCCAGTTCCCCAAAGGCCTGTTCCTTTTGAATAATATACTGCTTTTCCTGCTCCCGCATAGCGGTAAGCTTTTGTTCCAATTCCAAAATAGCAGCCATACTCCATTCCAGTTTTTTGGCTTCTTCCTCGGTTTCCTCCCTTTTCTGCTGCTGCTGGCCACGCTTTACAACAATGGCCTCCTTGGCCTGGGCGGCAGCAAGTTGGGCAGCTGCCAGCTTGCTGTTTAATGCTGCCAGCTGCTCTTTTTGCTCGGTTCCCGCTAAAAGGATTTGGCTTTCCACCGCTTTTAAGGCTTCTATATCCTTTTGCAGCTCAAAAATACAAAACCGCTTGTCGTTTAAGCTTTCGGCTGCTTTTTGTTTTTGCTCCGCCAAGGCACCCTGCTGCGCCTTTTTTTCTTCAACCTGGCGTAAAATCAGGTCAAGCTCTGCTGTTATTTGGTATATTGTTTCCTCAAAGCTTTTACTGTTTGTTCTCAGGCTTTCCAGCTTGCGGGCAACGGCAAGGTATTCCTCCTCCTGGTTTTTTTGGGACTTCTGCAATTCGGCCAAATTGATTTCCAAATGCTTTTGCTCCGAAAGATACGTAATATAATCCTCCTGTACCGTTTTTATTTGTGCCTGCAAGTGCGCCAACGCCCCTTGCAAAACCCCTGTTTCTTCCTGAAGCTCCTGAAGAATGGGCATTTCCTTTTGGCACTGCCGTTCCACCTCCTGGGCCTGGCTGTGAAGATCCTCTATTTCCGTTCGCCGGGACAATATGCCGCCGTTTTTAATAGTGGAGCCGCCTGTTATGGAGCCCCCGGCGTTGATTACCTGGCCGTCCAGTGTAACAATACGGAATTTATACCCATACTTTTTGGCCATTGCCACAGCATAGTCAATATTTTCGGCCACGGCAATGCGCCCCAAAAGGTTATGCACAATGTCCTTATATTTGCCGCTGTACTGCACCAGCTGGGCGGCAATGCCCACAAAACCTGGATTCTTTTCTATATTAGCGGCCTGTAAATATTGGGCTTTTATGGTGGAAAGGGGCAAAAAGGTACAGCGCCCGCCTTTGCTGAACTTTAAATAATTTACAGCAGCCTTTGCACTGTCCTCATTTTCCACAACAATGCTTTGCATGGAGCTGCCAAGGGCGGTTTCCACTGCTACAGCATACTGAGGCGAGGATGTAATGAGCTGTGAAACCGGACCATGAATTCCTGACAAACGGCCATGGCGGCTGACTGCCATAATTTGCTTCACACTGCTCTGAAAGCCCTCCATGTTCCGTTCCATATCCTCCAAAACACGGGCCTTTTGCAGCAGCTGCTGTGCTTGGGATTTCAGTTTTTCCTGCTGCTGTTGTTTTTCTTTTAGCTGGCTGTTTTTGCTTTCTAATTTTAACTGGTACCCTTTTTCAGTATTTTTTAAGCTATCTTGTTTTTTTACAATATTTTCAATTAACTCGCCACACTGGGAAAGCTCTTTTTTCAGGGCTTCTAAGCTTTGCTGCTTCGTTTGCTTTGCCTGGTCCATTTCCTCCAGGCGCTGGCGCGCTTCCGCCAATAACGAATTGGCGGAAGCATTGTTGAGCTTTTGCAGGGCAATATTTTTTTCGTAAGCATTACGTTTATTCTTTAATCTGGCAATTTCCTCCAAAACCCTTTGCCACTGGCTTTCCGCCTGGGAGGCTACAGCTTCTGTAGCTTCCTTTTCCTCTATCAGCAAAAGCATTTGCTGGTTTTTTTGTTCCATTTGCTCCCTTGTGCGTTTAAGCTGACCTGTGTTTTCCTTATAGGTTTGCTGGTACTGGACCATGTTGGCCTGGATTTCCTCCATAGTACGCTGATGATGGAGAATATCGTTTTCTAAAACAGCTATTTCTGCCCCCAGCTTGGAAATTTCTTCTTGAACCGCAGTCATCCTGCTGCGGCTTGCCTCTATTGCTACCTTGTATTTTTGGGACTCCCCGTATGTATCTTCTATTTTATATTCAAATTCCTCTAAAATAGCGGCAATATCCTGGGTTTTGTTGCGGGCAGCAATAACCGCCTGCTCCTGTTGTTCCAGGGTTTTGCGCATTTTTTCTGTACTGTCCATCCAAAGGGAAATTTCCGTCACCTTTTTTTCCTGGGAAAGGGCCAAAAATTGCTGGGCCTTTTCCGCCTGTTCCTTTAAGGGGCCAACACGGTTCTCCAGTTCAACCATAATGTCCTTTAAGCGGATCAGGTTTTCACAGGCAGCATCCAGCTTTTTTTCTGCCTCCGCTTTGCGGTACTGGTACTTGCTAATTCCCGCTGCCTCCTCAAAAATTTCCCTGCGCTGGCTGCTTTTTACGGAAACAATTTCGTCAATTTTCCCCTGGCCAATAATGGAATAGCCGTCTCGGCCAAGGCCCGTATCCATAAGCAGTTCGTTAATATCCTTTAGGCGCACCGCGGCATTGTTAATGCGGTATTCGCTTTCCCCCGAACGGTACAGCTTGCGGGCAATGGTAATTTCATCGTTATCTACGTTAAAGTAACGGTCCCTATTGTCAAAGGTAAGGGCTACAAAGGCAAACCCGGTTGCTTTACGGTTTGGCGCCCCAAGGAAAATAACATCCTCCATTTTTTCGCCCCGCAGGCTGCGGATAGACTGTTCCCCTAAAACCCAGGAAATAGCGTCGGAAATATTACTTTTCCCGCTGCCGTTGGGGCCAACTACTGCAGTAATTCCTTTATCAAAGGCAAGGGTTGTCTTATCTGGAAAGGACTTAAATCCTTGTATTTGTAATGACTTTAGCTGCAACTTCCCCTCCCCTTCCTTACTGCGCTTCCTCAACCTTCAGCTGGTACAAGGCCAGCCCCGGCTTTGGTTTTACTTGTACATTATACCCAGCCTGCCGCAACGCTTCTATATTCTTTTTATTTTGGCCCACGGCCTTGGATAAAAAGGCTGGTCCTGCCAGCAGGTGATATTTTTTTTCCTTTGGCATATTTGTTAACAGCCCAAAGGCGTGGTTTAAGTAAATTTTATTTTCACAAAGTTCTCGAAAAGCTGGGTGGTAAGGCCCCGCCAAAATATCTCCCTCCAAAAAAGTGGAGGCATGAAGCCCCAGGCGGATAACAGGGATTTTCTTTTCCCCAAAAAACTCCAGCAAAAAGGCGCATTGTTCTACCGCCTGCTGCAAGCTTAAGGGAGTATACAGCCCCTCCTGGTACCAGCGGGCCAACTGTGTCCCTTTTATTACCAAAGTTGGGTAAATGCGCAATGTATCTGGCAACAAATCGGCAATTTTTTCCGCTGTGTACCGCAGGGAACCTTCTGTTTCTCCCTGCAGCCCCACCATCATCTGCAAACCCAGTTCAATGGGGTACTGGCGTATGAGGGCGCATGCGTTTTCCACATCCTTGGCCGTATGGCCCCGGTAATTTGCCGCTAACACGGCATTATCCATGGACTGCACCCCAAGTTCTATTGCTGTAACCTTATGCTGAACCAACAGGTCCAGTACCTGGCGGCTAATGGCATCCGGCCTGGTGGAAAGGCGGATGCCGCTGAGCTTTCCCGGCCCTATGTAGGGCTGTACTGCCCGAAGCAGCGCCAGCATATACTCCCGAGGGATAGCCGTAAAGCTGCCGCCAAAAAAGGCTGCCTGCGCCATTGGGGCATTTTCTCCTAAATCTGCAATAGCTTGGCGGCAAGCTGCTGCTGCATCCTCCGGTGAGGGGGCTGCTTGCTGCCCGGAAATACTGTTTTGGTTACAAAAGCTGCACCGGTTTGGGCAGCCGATGTGGGGAACAAAAATAGCTACATTGGCATGCTTCATTTGCCCATCAGCTCCAGGGCCTCTTTTGCTGCCATTTGCTCTGCATTCTTTTTGCTGCGCCCTTCACCGCGTCCAATAACATTGCTGTTGATGCACACTTCTACCACAAAGCGTTTATTGTGGTCCGGCCCGCTTTCCTCCGCTAAGCGGTAGATTAAGCGTTCCTCCGGGTTTTGCTGTATAATTTCCTGCAAAGCTGTTTTGTAATCCTTAAAGGTAAGCTGGTCCTCATCACTAAGCATTTCCAAAACAAAGGGCAGCACAAAAGTTTTGGCCGATTCCATCCCGCCATCCAGGTAAATGGCGGCAATCAGCGCTTCAAAGGCATCGGCTATAACAGAGGGACGCGTGCGCCCGCCGGTAAGCTCCTCCCCCCTGCCTAAAAGCAGGTATTCCCCAAGCTGAATTTTATCCGCCATTACATCTAGGGAGCGCTCACACACAATGGAGGCCCGCAGCTTTGTTAAGTCCCCTTCCGGGATATTGTAGTGGTTGTACAAATAATCGGAAACAATAATGGAAAGCACCGCGTCCCCCAAAAATTCCAACCGTTCATTATACTCACTGCCCCGGCGGTTCTCGTTGGCATAAGAGGAATGGGTTAAAGCCACCTCCAGCAAATGCTCGTTTTTAAATGTATAGTTTATTCTTTTTTGCAATGTTTTAATATCCATAAATCCTCCTGCCCAACTGGGCCCTTGCCGGGCATGTTTAAAAAATAGCCTCTGCAACAGCAAAATGGGGGCAACTTTTCAAAAATGTCCGGGTTCCATTTGCTTTTACAAGCCAGCCCGCAGGCAAGTTTTGCCTGCGGCTGTGCTTAAACAACTTGTTATTCTGCCTTCGGTGCAGCCTCTGCTTCCTTTGTTTTTAGCTGTGCAAGGGCAGTTTCCATCTCGGAAACCACATTGTTTTCCACATAAGTTTTTGCCTGCCGAATGGCGTTTTTAAAGGCTCGCGCGTCGGAACTGCCGTGGGCCTTAAAAACCGGTTTTGCTGTGCCCAGCAATGGCGCTCCGCCATGCTCCTTGTAATCCAGCTTCTTTTTAAAGCCCGCTAAACTATCTTTAATAAGCAATGCGCCCAGCTTTGTTTTGGTGGATTGAAACAGCATTTCCTTTAACTCACCTGTTAAAAATTTTGCCAAACCCTCGGTAAGCTTTAAAATAATGTTGCCTGTAAAGCCGTCAGCAACGGCAACGTCGCACTCGCCCAAGGGCAGTCCCCGGGCCTCTACATTGCCAATAAAATTTACTGGCGCTTTTTGCAGCAGGTGGTAAGTTTCCCTTTGCACATCCAGGCCCTTTGTTTCCTCTGTGCCAATGTTCACTAAGCCTACACGCGGGTTGGCAATGCCCATAAGCTGTTTCATGTAAACGCTGCCCATAACGCCAAACTGCACCAGCATATCGGCATGGCATTCGGCATTTGCGCCAGCGTCCATAAGCAAATAATTGCCGCCTGCACTTGGTATTACTGTGGCAATGCCGGCCCGGCGCACGCCTTTCATCCTTTTTACAATTAAAGAACTGCCTACAACCAAAGCGCCTGTACTGCCGGCAGATACAAAGGCGTCGCCTTTGCCCTCTTTTAAGGCCTTCAGCCCTACAGCCATGGAGCTTTCGGAATATTCCTTTAGCAGCGCAGTAGGGTCCGCCTCCACAGGAATTACCTGGGAAGCGTGAAGGATTTCCATGTTTTTCATGGAAACACCGTTTTCCCCGGCGCATTGTTTTATTTTTTCCTGGTCACCTGCCAGGATTACTTCCACACCGTACTCCTCCACAGCCATGGCGCTGCCCTTTAAAACTTCCAGTGGCGCGTTGTCCCCGCCGAAGGCATCTATAATAATTTTCATATTTACTCCCCTTTTCGTTCCCTGCTGCGGTTATTTAAGTACAGGTGCAGGCTTTCCAAACCTCGCTGGGCAATAGCTTCATACCGCTGTGCTTTATCTTTTATTTTCACGTCACTGGGCGGTAAAATACCCATGTTTGCCCCCATAGGCTGGAAGTCCGCCACTGTTTCATCGCTGATATACGCGGCCAAGGCCCCCATCATGGTGTCCTTGGGCAAAACAAGGGGTTCCTGGCCGGTTAAGGCGCTGTACATATTGTGGGCGGCCAAAATACCGGATGCAGCGGATTCCATATACCCCTCTACCCCGGTTATTTGCCCTGCAAAGTAAATACGGCGGTCCTTTTTAAAACAAAAGGTATTGTCCAGCAGCTTGGGGGAATTTAAAAAGGTATTGCGGTGCATAACGCCGTAGCGGACAAACTCTGCGTTTTCCAAGCCAGGTATCATGGAAAATACCCGCTTTTGCTCCGGGAATTTTAAGTTTGTTTGAAAACCCACCAAATTGTACAAGGTACCTTGGCTGTTTTCACTGCGCAGCTGAACCACGGCCCAGGGGCGGTGGCCCGTTTTAGGGTCTGTTACCCCTACCGGCTTGAGGGGGCCAAAGCGCAGGGTATCCGCCCCGCGCTTTGCCATCACCTCCACAGGCATACAGCCTTCATAAACTTTAAAATCCTGCTGTTCAAACTGTTTTAGCTCCACAGCTTCCGCCTGGGTTAACGCCTGGTGAAATGCTTCGTACTCCTCTTTGTTCATAGGGCAGTTGATGTAATCGTCCTCGCCCCGGCCGTAGCGGGCTGCAAAAAACACCTTTTCCTGGTCAATGGAATCAAAGGTGACAATGGGTGCTGCCGCATCAAAAAAGGAAAGGTACTGCGTCCCGCAAAGCCCTTGAATATTTTGCGCCAGCCGTTCCTCTGTCAGCGGGCCGGTGGCAACAATAACAGGGCCCTGGGGTATTGCGTCCACCCGTTGATGAAATACTGTAATGTTGGGGTGGCTGTCTATTTTTTGGGTAATATAGTCCGAAAACCGTACCCGGTCCACAGCCAAGGCTCCGCCGGCGGAAACGGCGGTATTTTCCGCCGCCTCCATACAAAGGGAGCCTAAAATACGCATTTCCTCTTTTAGCAAGCCAGCTGCGGAGCCAATGCGCTTTGCCTTTAGGGAATTGGAGCACACAAGCTCCCCATAGCCCGGGGACTTGTGCGCCGGGGAAAACTGATCGGCTTCATTTCAAACAAATGAACCTTTATGCCTTTTTGCGCCAAGGCCCAGGCCGCTTCACAGCCGGCCAGGCCAGCGCCAAGCACTGTAACAAAATTTTCCATTATTTTGCTCCCTTTTCATAGCCGCAGCCTTCTTTTAAGCAGTGAACCACTCCGCCGCGGCCTCCCTTTTTAAACAAAGAAGAACCGCATTGGGGGCACTTTTCCTCGGTGGGCTTATCCCAGGTCATAAACGGGCAGTTGGGGTTATCCTCACAGCCAAAGTATGCCTTCCCTTTTTTAGACTTTTTCGCCAAAACCCGCTTGCCGCAAATAGGGCAGGCAGCCTTTGTGTCCTGTACAATCCTTTTCGTATTGCTGCATTCCGGGTAACCGGGACAAGCCAAAAACTTGCCGAACCGCCCTATTTTTACCACCATATTCCGGCCGCACTTTTCGCAAATAACATCTGTAACCTCGTCCGGCACAGAAAGCTTTGTACCCTCCATGGCCTTTTCCGCAGCTTTTAAAGAGGCGTCAAACCCGGTATAAAAATCGCTTAAGGTGTGGTGCCAGTCCACCCGGCCTTCCTCCACCATATCCAGGTTGGTTTCCATTTGGGCGGTAAAGTCCACATTTACAATATCACTGAACTGGTCCTCCATAAGCTGGTTGGTCACATCCCCCAAGGTAGTGGGAACCAGGCTTTTGCCCTCGCGCTCCACATACCCGCGGGACAATACTGTTGTAATGGTTGGCGCATAGGTACTTGGGCGGCCTATTCCGTTTTCTTCCAGTTCTTTAATAATAGAGGCTTCTGTGTAACGGGCCGGCGGCTGGGTAAAGTGCTGGTTCCCCTCCACCAAAACGGCGGTTATTTTTTCACCCTCTGTTAATTCTGGCAATGCAGAAGCCTTTTCCTCCGGTACTTCCTTACTTTCTTCGTAAAGGGCGGTGTAACCGTCAAACTCCACAGTGTAGCCAGAGGCGCGGAAGGTATAATCTCCACAGGCAATTTGCGCGTTTACCGTGTGAAGTATGGCATTGGCCATTTGGCTGGCAATAAAGCGCTCCCACACCAATTTATACAGCTTGAACTGGTCCGAGGTTAGGGATTCCTTCACATCGGCCGGTGTTAAATTGGGCATGGTTGGGCGAATGGCCTCGTGGCCGTCCTGGGTATTATTTTTTTGCTTGTACACCCTTGGGCTGCTTGGCAAATACTTTTGGCCATATTTTATTCCAATAAATTCTGCCGCTGCCTTGCGCGCTTCGTCGGAAATACGCAGGGAGTCCGTTCTCATATAAGAAATTAAACCCACTGCGCCCAGCTTTGGCAGGTCAACCCCTTCATACAGCTCTTGGGCGGCCTTCATGGTGCGCTTTGCCTGGAAGCCCAAACGCCGGGAAGCCTCCTGCTGCAAGGTGGAAGTGGTAAAGGGGGGCGTTGGGGATTTTTCCCGCACACCCTTTTTTATGGAAGAAACAATATAATCCTTGCCTTCCAAGGCTTTTAAAATGGCGTCGCTTTCTTCTTTTGTTTTAATTTCTACTTTTTCACCCTGGTATAGGGCCAGCTTGGCTGGAAACTGTTTTTTGGAAGAGGCTGTGTGGAATTTCCCATCTATGGTCCAATATTCTTCTTCCTTAAAGGCCTGGATTTCCTTTTCCCTATCCACAATCAGTTTTACTACAACAGACTGCACCCGGCCGGCAGAAAGCCCTTTCTTTACCTTTTTCCAAAGGAATGGGCTTAAGTTATACCCAAGAAGGCGGTCCAAAATACGCCGGGTT
>CAJTSZ010000072.1:0-5936 GCA_910578755.1 uncultured Oscillospiraceae bacterium
GCAGAAGCCTTCTTTTGAACCACTCGCCTAGCGAGTGGTTTTCTTTATACAAAAAGACGCTTCATATTACTATGAAGCGTCTTTTTATATTTTATATTTTATTTAGCTGCGTGCATTTTGCTGTTAGGCTAAATATTCCAAAATAGAATTGCCCACAGCGTTGGCTGTTTTAAAAATATGGTCACCGCTGCGCATATTATCATATTCCACAGGGTTAGTTACAAAGCCCATTTCCACTAAAAGGGAGGGGCACTGGGTATTCCTTGTAACATAGTAGTTGCCGTACAGGGTGCCCCGGGAGGTGCGGCCTGTATAGCTTACCAGGTTGTTCAGCAGTACATCTGCAAAGCCCTTGGAATCGCTTTCGTAATAATAAATTTCTGTTCCCTGGGGCTTTAGGTCGTTGGCGGTGCCGCCCACGCTGTTGCAGTGAAGGGAAATAAAGAAATCTGCACGGCTGTCAAGAGCTATTTGGTACCGTTCTGTCAGTTCCACCTTATACTCGTTGGAAAGGTCTGTGGGGACAGTCATAATAACATTGGCGCCCAAGGATTCCAGCCGTTTTTTCACCGCCAGGGAGCTTGCCATGGTAATATCCTTTTCCCAGGGGCCTTTCATATTCAAAACACCCAAAGCGCCGGAATCCAGCCCGCCGTGGCCGGGGTCCACAACCACTGTTACATTTTGCAGAGGTTGATCCCCCTGGGCCAGCTTTGGCATAGGGTTAAAAAATACGGAAATATTGTCGCCGCTGTAGTTTACGCTGTACCCCAGCACCCCGTTGGCCTGCTTTTTCATCAATTCCAGGGTAACGGTTTGGTCTGTGGCGCTCACCTTGGCCTGGGAAAAAAGCTGGCTGTTTTTTACGCTGAACTTTGGCAAGTCCTTCATATTATAAAATTTAATCACTATTTTTTCGCTGGTACTGTAGGATTTAAAGGGGGAAGCTGATGTGCCGGAAATATTTAAAAATTCCCCTTCCCCGCTTACCTGGTACTGGGCGTCCGCCACGTTGTTGATGACAGAAGGGTTGCCCTCCACTATTTCTACATAATCCTTTTTTACCCAGCCGCCCATGCTCAGCTTTACCATATTGGTGCCAATATCCACAACCTTATCCCGGGCGCCTGTGTTTAATGTGGAAATAAAATTGCTGGAATAGCTGTCTTCCTCATAAATGCTGGCGGAGTTTTGGGAAATTTCCACCGTAGGCTTTTTATCCTTGCCCACCAGGGTCAAGGTGCCGGCGGAGTTGTACGTTGTTGTTTCCCCGTTAAAGGTTAGGGTGTATACAATTTTGCCAATATTTTCTGTTTTTGTATCGGAGCCACTCAGCACCACCTTGGCGGAATACCAAGCCGGCACCCCGTCCTGTGCAGTGGCCACATTTTGCTTGAGCTCTACTGTTTTGCCGTTGACCGTAGCAGTCACTCTGCCGCCGGAAGGGGCTGTACATTTCAGCTCATACTCTTGGTTGGCATAGGCCATATCGTTAAAGGTAGGTACCTGACCGGTAATTTTTTTTGTTTTCGCCACAGAAACATTGGTGTCCCTTGTAATGGTCACGGTTGCCGTATCGCCGCCGTTTTTCACTGTAAAGGTATTTACCCCTGGTTCCAGGGATACCTGCATGCCAAAGGTACCAAACACGCCCCGGCGTTCCACAGTTTCCCCGTTAATGGTTACTGGGCTTTCCGGGTTGGAGGTACCGGTAATGTAATAAACAGAAGCTGTAGTAGTAAGGTCCTTGGCGGGCTGGGCAATGGTCAGGTGCTGTACAATTTTAAGATCCACCCCGGTACTTACAATAGAATCATAATCGTTATATGTTCTTCCCTGAGCCAAGGCAGGAACCGCAAGCTGTGTGCCCATGGCTAAGAGCAGCAAAGATGTCAAAAAAAGTTGTATTTTTTTTCTTTTCACAAATAAACCCCCTAAAAACATTGATTTTCTACCATTGTATCATAAAAACGACAAAAATCCAAAGGTCTTTTTCACTGTTCACGGTTTATTCATATATAAAAACAGATTTTCCCTTTTGCTGTTTTGTTGCTGCTTTACAGTTCCCCCTGGCTGCAGGCCTTTAGGTAAGCGTTAATAAAGGGGTCGATTTCGCCGTCCATTACGGCGGCAATATTACCGCTTTCGCAGTTGGTGCGGTGGTCCTTCACCATGGTGTATGGCATAAACACATAGGACCGTATTTGGGAGCCCCAGGCAATTTCCTTTTGCTCCCCTTTAATATCCTCTATTTTTTCCAGGTGTTCGCGCTCTTTAATTTTTACCAGCTTGGCCTTGAGCATTTTCATGGCCACTTCCCTGTTTTGGTGCTGGCTGCGCTCGTTTTGGCAGGCCACAATAACGCCTGTAGGCAGGTGGGTCAGCCGCACGGCGGATTCTGTTTTATTTACATGCTGGCCCCCGGCTCCGCCGGCGCGGTAGGTGTCCACTTTTAAATCAGATACTTTAATTTCAATATCTGTTGCGTCGTCCAGCTCGGGCATAACCTCAATGGAGGCAAAGGAGGTATGGCGTTTGCCGGAGGGGTCGAAGGGGGAAATGCGCACCAGGCGGTGCACCCCGGATTCGGATTTTAAAAAGCCGTAAGCGTTGTGGCCGTTTATAGAAATGGTAATGCTTTTAATGCCTGCTTCCTCGCCGGAAAGGTAATCCAAAACCTTTACTTTACACTGGTGGCGTTCCGCCCAGCGGCTGTACATGCGGTAAAGCATTTGCACCCAGTCCTGGGCTTCGGTGCCGCCGGCCCCCGCGTGAAAGGACAGTATGGCGCTGTTGCCGTCATATTCCCCGCACAGCAAGGTGGACAGCTTTTTTTCCTCTATGATTTCGTCAATTTGGCGGATTGTTTTTTTTATTTCCCACAGCAGGCTTTCGTCCTCCTGGGGCTCTTCCTCCACCAGTTCCACCATAGCGGCGGTATCCTCGTACAGGGCAACAAGGCTTTTGTAGGACTCTATTTTTTCGCCTACCTCTTTTTGGAGCTTGAGTATTTTTTGGGAATTTTGCAAGTTGTCCCAAAAGCCCGCCTGCCCTGTTTTTTCCTCCAGTTCCTGCTGCTGTTCCAGCAGGTTTTGGTAGCCGATAGCCAAAGCCAATTCCTTCAGACGCGGTTTTTGGCTGTTTAGTTCCTGTTTTAGTTCCTCTATTTGAAGCATATTGTTTCCTCCATGGTATAGCCGAAGCCTTTTTGCCTGCGGGCAATATCCATATTATAATGTACCGCTTGGGAAAAGTCAAAACAAAGGCGGTTTTATTTTCCAATATTTTGCTTTTTGCCGGTATTGCCGCAACCGTTTAACGAAACAATTTGTAAAAATATAAAAAGGCAGCCTACTAAAAAAGCAACTGCCTTGCAAGATGGATTTTTACTGCGCGTTTTGCATATAATCCAAATAATCCGCGCCAACATAAATTACCTTGCCGTCGTTTACGACAAAGCCAATATTTTCGCCCCAATCCCCTTCGCCTTCCACAGCGTAGGCGATTTTGCCCTCCTTGCTGCCCATATCCACATACAGCACCATAAACCAGCAATAATTTAGTATATCCAAAGGATTTTCCAAGGCAGGCAGTTCAAATTCCTCGTTAATTCCGCCGCCCTTTTGGGCGCAGGCGAGCAGTTTTTCACAAATTTCGCATATTACAGGCTCAGAAAGATGATTAAACGCCTCCACACATTGTTCGGCACATTCCATAAAATCAGGGCTATCGCTATTGGCGTAAACAATAAGTTCATCCTCATTTTCGTCATTACGGAAAAATTTACTGTGGAATTGCCCTTCGCCGTCTTCCTGGCGTAACCAATGAATCATAAAATCATTCCTCCTTAAAATCTTTTTGCTTTGTGAAATTTTACATGATATAAACAATGTTAATTATAACATAAAGCCGTAGGTGCAGCAACTATTGCTACAGCGCCACTTTGTTTCTGTATGGTAGATTTTTTTACAACAATATAGTATAATAACCGCAAAGCAGTTATTGTAGGGATTTTAAACGGCCCTTTTTCTTGCCCCTTACGGCGCAGAAAAAGATGGCCAATTATACCGCTGTGCGCGTTGCGCCTTTTAGCAAGAATTGCAAATTTAACAGGAGGTTTTATATCTATGTTTCAATATACAGGGGTAAAATGCCCTGTTTGCCAAAATGAATTAACCGAAGAGGATGATATTGTTGTTTGCCCAGAATGCGGCGCGCCCTACCACCGGGGCTGCTACCAAAAAGAGGGGCGCTGTATTATGGAGGACCTGCACCAGAGCGGACAGGAATGGGAAAACCCCAATTTGCTGAAGGAACGCAGCGTTTCCCAGCCTACGGCGCTGCTGTGCCCCCACTGTGGCCAGCCCAATGACGCCAGAGCCCCCATGTGTGAAAAGTGCGGCCTTCCTTTGCAGCGCCAAACCATGTTGGAGGAATTCCCTGGTATAGAAGCCATCCCCCAGGACGAGGAAAGCGATGAAGAAACATCGGACGACCCAAAATACGAGGCTTACCGCCAGCTGTACAGCGCTATCAGTATTCACGACCTCATTGACGGGGTACCGGTAAAGGATCTGATTTCCTTTTGCCAAAGCAACTACCTGTACTTTTTGCGCGTATTTAAAATGCTTTCCCGGCGGCTGAACTCTTTAATGTTTAACTGGCCGGCCTTTTTCTTCAATTTTATTTACTTTTTCTACCGCAAAATGTATAAAACAGGAGCTATTATACTGGGAGTTCTCACACTTTCCTATCTGCCTTCTTTTATACTGGCCTACTTCCTTGTGCCCCAAGCCTTGGAAAACCCCGTTTTACTTACCACCCTGGCCTTTGACATAACCGGCCTGGAGGGCCTGCTGGCCGTTGCCCAGGTATGCAGCTATGTCCCCATGGGCCTTTCCCTCCTCAGCGGCTTTATTGCCAACCGGCAGTATTACCAGCACACCATGGCCCATATTGCCGCCCTGCGGCAGCAGTACGGCGAAAATGAGGCGGCCTTCCAAAGGGCTCTCCTTGCCAAAGGCGGCGCCAGCCTGCAATCGGTTTTGTTTGTTATTTTGGGCATTTTAACTGCCATCTTTATTGCCAGTGTTACCATGGCTTTTGTTTTTTTGCAGCCGTAAAAAAAGCTGAGGGGGGTCCGTTTGTAACGGGCCCCCTCGCTTTTTTATGGCCTCCTTCTTGTGGAGGCAAAACTTACAGTGGTATCCCACTTTTTGGAGGTGTTGTGCCACCTCCAAAAGAAAGGGGCGGGATTGGCAGCTCCCGCTGGTAAATCCGTTAAAATAGATAACTTTTCCCCTGCTATGGGCAAAATATCCCTTTGTTTTTACAAAAAATTTCTTTTAGGAAAACTTGCGGTTGACTTTGTGGTGTAAAAATGATATAGTTTTGTTTGTTATCGTAATACGGTAACTCCTTGCTCTGCCCAAAGGGCAGGGCCTAATGTCCAAAAGGAGGTGCTTTAAAATGGCTAAATTAACAGAAAAGTATGAAACTATTATCATTCTCAACACCAAGCAAACCGAGGAAGAAATTAAAGCTTTGGTAGAAAAATTCACCGGCTTAATTTCCAAATTCGGCACATTGGAAACTGTTGAAGAGTGGGGCAAACGCAAACTTGCTTACGCTATTGAAGACGAAACAGAAGGTTTCTATGTATACGCTACATTTACTTCTACTCCGGATTTCCCTGCTGAGCTTGACCGTAATTACAAAATTACCGACGGCGTTCTCCGCACACTCATTGTAAAAAGAGAAAACTAATAAAGGGGGCAGGGGCTTATGCTAAACCGTGTAATCCTCATGGGCAGAATAACTGCCGACCCGGAGCTGAAACAAACTCCCAACGGTATTTCTGTTGTTTCTTTTTCTCTTGCCGTTGAGCGTTCCTACACCAGCAAAGGTGCAGAGCGCGTTACAGATTTTATTAACTG
>CAJTSZ010000072.1:5949-11784 GCA_910578755.1 uncultured Oscillospiraceae bacterium
CGGAGTTTATTTCCCGCTATTTTTCCAAAGGCCGCATGATGGCTGTGGAAGGTTCTATTCAGGTTCGCAACTATGTGGACAAAAGCGACAACAAGCGCCAAGCTGTAGAAGTTGTTGTTGACAATGCTTTTTTTGCCGACAGCAAAAACGCAGCTGCGCCAAGCGGCGCGCCTTCTCCTATGGCTTCCCCCTATCAGCCTGCGCCAGCAGCAATGCCGGCCGCGCCGGTTGCGTATTCCAACGGGGCTGCGGAAGATTTTCAGGAGTTGGACGACGAGGACGACCTTCCCTTTTAACTATTTTGTAATTCACCTTTATGAAGGAGGTTAAGTTTACCATGGAAAGAATGGAAAAACGTTCCAGAAAACCAAGAAAAAAAGTTTGCGCATTTTGCATGGATAAAATCGAAAACATCGACTACAAAGATGTTCCAAGATTGAGGAGATTCCTCTCTGACAGGGCAAAAATTGTTCCTCGCAGAGTAACAGGCACTTGTGCTCGTCACCAAAGACAGCTTACTGTAGCTGTAAAACGTGCAAGACACGTTGCATTCCTGCCATATGTTGGCGAATAATATGTACAATTTAAGCCGCTGGGGGTTCCCCGGCGGCTTTTTTTATTGTTTCTCGCCAATAAAAAGTGGATGTGCTGGCGAATACGGGCTTGCCCTCCCCACCTTTATGTACTTCTCTTAACCATTTTTTATTACTGATTATTGGAGGCTGAGCTTCAGTTTACCAATTTGTTGCAATGCCGAGCTTTTCCTCAATTATTTTTTGGGCGGCTGCAAACCGTTCCCCATAATCCCCGCTAAGGCAAATAAAATCCACGCCGTTTTCTGTAAGCAGTGTTTTAATTTGGCCGCTGTATTTTTCCCGGTGGGCGGCAATTTCTTCATTGCGGGTACCGTCCTGAATAAAGGCCACTGTCGGTTCTAAAAAGAACACCAAATCCCACTGGTTAATATTGTGTATGGCCAGGGCCAAATCCCCGCACTGTTCGGCGGCATGGCTCCCCGCCCCCAGCAAAAAGTCGGCGTAAAACTTAGTGGTCAGGGCGTCGGTATCCACAAATAGGATTCTGTTGGAGTGCTTGGCCGCCTCGTCCACATAAATTCTTTGCTTCAATAGGTTTTCGTGCAAGTCCTCGGCAATCATCAGCTCCTCGCCGCCGGCGTACTGGCAGGTTTCCCGCCCCACTTCGCCAACAAAATTGGTATTGTAGGCCAAAGCCAGGTTTTGTACCAAGGTAGATTTTCCTGTGCTTTCCCCGCCCACTACAAGAACCTTTTTTGTATAGTAGGCTTTACATACCTGGGGAATATACCCCCAATACTTACTGGGCTGCTGCCGGATTTCCGTGGAACTGACAGGCACCTCGCCCCGGGGAAAATAGACCACCTCTGCTTCGGGGCCATAAAGGCTTTCAAAGCGGTTGGTGCCCCGGTAGTCATCGCCGCAGAATACGGCGTTAATGGGCTCCCCTATTTTGACTTTAATGTCCCTTGCACCCGTTTCCCAGCAGTTGTTGGCGTCATATTCTTCCTTGGTGGCGGCAGTATCCTCCACCATAATAATTTTTACATTGGGCAGGTGGTTGGTGCTGTTTAAAATCCAGCGGTAGCGCAGTTCCTTGCTGGTGCTTTCCCTGCCCTGGCACCAGCTGATTACAATGTACAATGTGTCGCACAGGGCGGCCGCTTTTATAATATTATGGATGTGCCCAAGGTGGAGGGGGTCAAAGGAGCCGCCGTACATACCTACCTTATATTTCATTGTGCTTTGCCGCCTCCTTTTCCCATTTTACCAACATAATAACCGCATTGCCCAAGTAAACCACCCACATTAAAAGGGTTGCCATGTTGTCACTGCCTGATGTGAAATTGCACCACCACATATAAATGCTGAAAATATCCACAGCCACCCAAATCCACCACTGCTCGGCAAACATTTTTACGCTGATAACCATTGCAATAACCGAGGAAACCGTTGTAAAGGAATCCACAAAGGGCATAGCGTCCCCCAGCCGGCGGAGCAGCAGGCCGTACAGGCAGGTACCGGCGCAGATAACAGCCAGCAAAGCCAGCCTGTGGGGCCAGGGCATATGATTTTTTCTACTTCCTTGGTTTCCTGGTTAATGTGCTTATTCCACACAGAAAAACCCACAAACTGCATGGGGGCATAATAAAGGGCGTTTAACATGGTTTCGCCATAAAGGGCCGCCTTATAGGCAATAACGGCATATAAAATACTGTTTACCAAGCCAAAGGCTTACCCTTGCCGGTACACACCACACAGGCCACACCAGTGGTGGAGGAGATAATACCCATAAGGGAATCTCCCCAATAGACGCTTAACCCTGCAATAACGGCACAGGCGGCTGCCAACCAAAAAACTTCCCAGCTTTTCCAACCGGTAAGCTCGTTATGTATAAATTTTTGAATTGCGCTCATTTCTCTTTTCTCCTTTTGTGGCGTTAAAGGGGCTGCTCCCCAAGGGGGCGGGCCACAAAAACGGACTCCATCTCCGGCTTCAGGCAGGCAGCGCAGGCTCGGGCCGCTTTTTCCTCCTGGAATAAACCAAACACGGCGGAGCCGCTGCCACTCATTAAGGCCCCCGCCGCACCGCAGACTTTCATTTGTTCTTTTATTTTCCCTATTTTTTCCGGGCTGCAAAAGGCCTCAAAAACATTTGCCATAGCCGCCCCAACCTGCTCCAAATCCCCCTGCCCCAGGCAATGGAGCATTTCCTCCACATTGGCCCTGGGAGGGGCTGGGGCTGCGTCTATTTGGGCAAAGGCTTCCTTTGTGCTTACAGAAAACAGGGGCTTTGCCACAACAACCCAGCAAGGGGGCAAGGGCGGGGCGGGGGTAAACTGCTCCCCTATGCCCTGGGCCCGCTGGGTTCCCCCCACAATGCAGAAGGGGATATCTGCCCCATAAGGCAGGGCAATGGCGCACAGCTGCTCCTTTGTAAGGCCGGAGCCATACAGCCGGTTTAAGGCAACGAGGGCGCCGGCCCCGTCGGCGCTGCCTCCCCCCAGGCCCGCCATCATTGGAATATTTTTTTCTATGGTAATTGCCGCATCCGGCAGTATGCCTGTGGCCTTAAAAAAGCCTTGGGCACAGCGAAAGGCAATGTTTGTTTCGTTGCAGGGCACCTTGGGGTCGTTACAGCTTAAAACAATGCCTGGCTTCCCTGTTTTTCCTGCCGTTACTGTGTCGTACAGGGAAATGGTTTGCATAATCATATCCATTTGGTGGTAACCGCTGGACAGGCGGCCCACACAGCCCAATATTAGGTTTATTTTACAGGGCGCTTGTACTGTTACTTGGTTCATTGATGCTGCCTCCTTTTCCCATACCCATAGTTTGGGCCTACAAATCAAACAGCTTTACCCGCCGCACATGGATGGCCTTTACCGGGCACATTTCGTGGCAGCAATAGCAGCGGATGCACCCTTCCTTTGGGACAACCGCTTTTCCTCCGGTTATTTTTATAATTTTAGCCGGGCAGCTTTGGGCGCACCTGCCGCAGCCAATACACCGGCGCTTTTCCACGGCGGGCCGTGGGGTAAGGGCATGGTCCCTAAGCCAGGCGGCCGCCCCCTGCAAGGGCCCCGGTACATGGGAAATAAAATCTACCGAATGGGAGGAGGGCTGCTTTAAGGGGATGCGCTCTGGAACCCCGCCCAAATTGATTACCTCCCCTTCCCCTGGGGCAAGGCCCCTGGCCTGGGCTGCTGCAACGGTGGGAACCTTTGTACTATCCATACCCAAAAGGCGGCACAAAAAAGCATCCAGGGCAAAGGGGCTTGTACTGCCGCACAAAAACCCGGTTTTTACCGGGCTGCCTGCCGAAGGCCCGTCCCCCTCCATGGCTACCACTCCATCCATAATGGTGAGGGCTGGTGCCACTGTTTGGGCCAAATCCACCAGCATTTCACCAAATTCTTCTTTTTGGGGAAAACGGTAGTGAAGCTCCGGCTTCTGCAAACCGGGAATACACCCAAACAAGTTTTTTACCCCGCCGGAAAGGGTTGTCATGCAGTGGGTTTTCACTTTCCCCACCGAAACCACCAAATCCGCCTTGGCTACAGGGGAAATAATATGGAAGCTGGTGCATTTTTTCCCCTGAGGGGCGGCTACTGTTTCATAGGTTAAGTCGTAATTCAACAGGGCGCCCGTTTCCTTGGCGGCCTGCTCCATGCCGGAAGCCTGGTATATTCCCTGAAGCAGCGCCTTGCTGTAAGGGCCGCCGGGGCTGTCGGCAATGGTAATTTCCCCTGCGCCCAGCTGCTGCAAACAGTGTATTACCGCTTTCATTACTATAGGATGGGTTGTGGTGGCCTCCTCGGGCTGCCGCTTCATAAGCAGGTTGGGCTTCACTGTAACCCGCATACCCGGGCGCACCAGCCGGGCCGCACCCAAATGGTGAAGCAGCTGTTCCACCGCCTTTGTTATTTCTTCCTGGTTGTACTGTTCCGCCTTAATTACCACAACTGGTTCCACAAGCTTTTCCTCTTTTCATTTTAAATTTCCCCTACAAAGGGCGCTGGAGGAATACAGCTTGGTATTTTCCCTCGCCGTTCAATATGACCCGCGCCTAGCCAAAAGGGGGCTTGGAACTGTTTTTCATCCAATTTTATGCAACTGCGGCTCCCGTTTGCGGTAAACAGTAAAATGGTCAAAACCGGCTTCCTTGGCCAAGGCCAGGCCGTCGCTAAAATTGCTGCCAATATGCTCTGCATAGTGGGCGTCGGAACCAAGGGTAATATATTTACCCCCCAGTTCCCGGAACAGCTTAACATAGCGCAGGCTGGGCATGGTTTCCCCTAAGCCTTGGCGCAGGGTGGAGGTGTTGATTTCCAACCCCTTATCTTTTTTCACCAACACGGTCAATATCTCCCCAATTACTTCATCCACCGGGGTTAAATCCACCGGTATTTTTTGAATACCCATAATATACCGCAGGGGGTAGGTCATATGTGCCAGAACGTCAAACTTGCCCCACTGGCACAGCTCCAGCATTTGGGCGTAGTATTCCAAAATAATTTTCTGCACGTCCATACCCTCAAACTGGTAGTGGCACAGGTCCCGCTGGCCTTGCAGGTTATGGAGGGAACCTAGGACAAAGTCAAAATCATACTGTTTCAGAAATTTTTCCGCCAGGGGAAGGTTTTGGGTAGCCTGGCCCAGCTCAATGCCGCTGGTAATAAGCAGGCGGCCGCCAAAGGCTTCCCGTGCCATAGCGCTTTCGTAAAATGAATCCCGCAGGCGTGTGGTATGCTTTTCCTCGGGCATATTACATTCAAAGTGGTCTGTAACACAAAAGCCTGCCATGCCCTTGCTTTCCGCTGTTTCCCCCATAAAGGAAATAGGGTGGTGGCCGTCGTGGGAATTGTCCGAGTGGGTATGGCTGTCAAAAATAGCGCTTAACACTGTATTCACCTCATTGTACAACAATGCAAACCGCCCTTTGCCCGTTTGCATTATTATTTTATTTTCATTTTGCACATATATTTTACAACTTTCCAAAATATTCATCAAGGGGGGTTTTGCGGGGCTGTAAGGCCCAGACCCCTTTAGGGGCCCTTTGGCCCCCCTAAGACCCCAGGTCTTTTTCGGGGCCGGGGCGTGGGGCTGAAAGCCCCACACGCACAGGCTTTGGGGTAGCTGATACCCCCTAAAAATAGGGCCGGGTTTAGGGATTCCACCCCCAAAAAGTTAGGGATTGGGTAAACAACACCCTAAAAACAACAAGAGGTTCTGCTATAGGAAAAAGGAAAAAGGCCAGCCTTCCGGCTGGCCTTTTATTCTGTTACTATTTGCTTGCG
>CAJTSZ010000073.1 GCA_910578755.1 uncultured Oscillospiraceae bacterium
GGTCCATTTCAGCCCTGCCGAACCTCCCCCCGGCCTGATTGGCCTGCCAAGCACTGCGTCCATGTAATCCGGCAGGGGGCTATTTGCCATAACCACGGTTTGGGGGTCGCCGTCTATTTCTATGGTGTCGCTTACATTAAGGGAGTTTAATCGTTTTGCCATAGCCTTCTCCTTTCCAAAAAGCAAAAGGGCCCCGCCGCAGCTTGCGGCAAGCCCTTGCTTGACTTTTTATTCTGTTTTCTATATAATAAAGATAAAGAAAAGGGCTTGCCCACGCTGCTGGTAACAGCGTATTTGACGGTTTTGCCCCTATATAGTTAAAAAGATAACCGCTACAGGGAGCAAACTATGTAGGCGGTTATCTTTTTCTGCTTAAACGGATAATTTCTTTAATAAGAAAGAGTATGATGATTAAATAAATCAACGATACATTATCCATCAGCCTCACCTCCCCCTAAAAAAGGAGAAGGCAAAAGATATTACCCCCTCCTTTTACGAAGGGGCTAAAACCGCCAAAACCGTGGCAAACCCTTTTCTGCCCTTTATTCTACAGCATTTTACAAAATATTGCAAGCATTGCAGCGCAGGGGCCGGCCCCTGCGTTTTTTATGCTTTAATTGATCACCCGCACCTGCACAGCCAAGTCCACCGCGGGCTTTGCGCCCTTGGCAAAGGCCATTACTGTGCCGTTTTGGTTTTCCAGCCACAGCTTTTCCACCCCCTGGTACTCCAGCAGTTCCTCGGTATCCAGGTCGGCAAAGGCGTCCAGGGCGGTGCGGCCCGCCTTTGTTTGGGCAACAATATCCGCCTGGGTTACTTGCTGGCGGAACACCCCGGTACTTCCGGGCGCCGCCTGCCACTTGGCCGCCTGCAGGGGCAGGGTGGTAATTTCCGTGGAGGAGGCGGGGTAAAACCCAAATTCCCCCTCCTGCCGGCCGTAAAAGGTGTTGTCCTGGGCAGCCTCCGCCCCCTGGACGTGGGCAAAGCCGTTTTGCAGGTGGGCTGTGAGCTTGGTATTTATGGCCTCCGTTCCCTTTTCCGGGTCCTTTAACTGCTCCTGCTGCTCCTGGATAATGTTTTGAATGGTAATGCGGTCGCCCTCTACCGTCATGTAAATTTCCGTCGCGCTGTGCTCGTGCCTATTACTGGCGGCGTACTCCCGGATAATTTGCAACACCCGTTCCTCGGAAACCGCCATACTGGAATCCAAGGTCAGGTCCACCTTGGCCCGGCTGCCCACCCAGGTAATCAGGTCCATCTGCCGTTCCACCACGGTTTCCGTGTTGTAGGGGGGCATTCGGTCGGCGTCCTCCCCGGCGTTGCCGTAGGAGTAAAGCACCTCCGGCTCCTCGCTGGTGACCGCGCCGCTTTCGTCCCGGTACCGGGCCTTGGCATAAAGGGCCAGCTCCCTAAAATAAAAGGGCTCTGTAATATCCCTGTTGGTGTACATACCGCCAATAACCACCTTGCCGTCCTTTAGCAGCTCCTTTTTGTTGATACCCAGGCTAATTACCGGGGCAACTACTTCCTCAACCGCCTCGGAGGATACCCCCTCCGGCAGCCGGCCGGAACCCATAACAATGCGGGTGGGCACAAACTCGGCGCCGTCCAGCAGCTTGCCGTGGAGCAGCCGCCCCGCCTTGGTTATACTGTTATCCACAAACATTCCCATGGTTTTCATCTCCTTTTAAACTGGGTTTGCGCCAATGCTGTAGCGTTCCGTCCCCGCCTCGTGGAGGCCCATGGCAAGGTACAGGTTCATTTCCCCGGTAAGGGTGATATAAATACCGTCCAGCACGGCGGATTGCCGCTTTACCTTGTCCAACAGGCCCAAAAACTCTAGCAACTTTTCGTTGGTGATGGTGGGGTTGCCCGAAATAATTTTAAAATGGAAGGGCTCCCCCTCATATTCAAACCATTCCCGCACCCGGCCGGAGCCAAAATATTCGGTTATAATTTTTTCCACGGCCCACTTGGTGCCCAGCCGGGAATGGACCAAATCCGCGTCCCGAATCAGCAGGCGCTTTACATCCAGGGGGGCGCTTTTGTCGTACCAGAATACATTGAGTTCCCAAGCCAGTTCGTCCAACTCCGCCTCGCCCAGCTTCTCAATGCTGTCCCAGGTGGAAAGGCTTTTTATGCTACCGTCCAGCTTTTTCACCACAATTTCAATACCTTTGGCCAGGCCCTTTACCCCGCTGTCCTCCCGCATAAATTGGGGCAGCAGCTTTAAAAATGCAATATCGTGCAGCTTCATTCCAAAATCACCTCGTGGGAAACTGTCAGACTGCCGCTGAATTGGGCCACAGAATCGTCGTCAACGGCTGTAAATACCGGGGCGGTCACGTCCACCCGGTCTGCCCCGGCCAGGCCGCTTTCCCAATTTGGGCAAAGGATAAACCGGCGAAGCTGGTCCGGGTTAATGTCCCTGCCAATGCTGCCGGTTTGCCACTGGTTATATTGTTCTATTGCGCCGCCGGGGCCCTCAATGGCGTTGATTATTTCCGTTTCCTGCCCCGCCTTGGCATAATACTTTATGTGGATGTCGTAGGGCACCGTTTTTGGTGCCTCCACCATAAGATAATCGCACATGGGGCGCACGTGGTCGGGGCTACAGGCGGCGCATACCGCTGCCAGCACATCTTCGTCCGGAATGGCTCCCCCCTTCATTAGGGGGATAATTTTCACCTTGCCCGCCTGGGGGGTGGATATTTTCACATCGGCAATTTCCGGGTCCGCCGAAAGGGCCCAGTATTCATAGGCGCTGCGGGGCCCGGCGGTGGACCGCTTGGCTGCCGAAAGGCGG
Source organism: uncultured Oscillospiraceae bacterium (assembly GCA_910578755.1). GTDB lineage: Bacteria > Bacillota > Clostridia > Oscillospirales > Ruminococcaceae > Negativibacillus. Next base: position 2,807 of record CAJTSZ010000073.1, read on the forward strand.
ATGCGCTCCCGGTACCGTTCATCCCCCTGGGTGGTGTAGGGCTCCCCGTCATCGCCGCCGTGGCTGGCGTCTATGTTGCTTACGCCGACAATGTAGGGCACAAGGTCCACCAGGGTGTTGATGGTACCCGGCGCATAGCCGTTATACTCTGCGCCGCCCTTTGCGCTTTGGGCCGGGACCTGGGCAAAGGAGGCGCCCGCCTGCAATACTGCCGCCTGGGTAGTTTCAAAATAAACCTCGCCCTCCGGCGTTGCCCTTGTGCCCTTGGGAATTACAATGTTCTGCTCCTGGGGGTTGGAAACAGAAAAGCGCAAAAGCGTTTTTGCAGGAACCGGCTGGAGCCGTTCCGTGCCTGTCCTGTAGCCCAAAGCGTCCAAAACCGTCCCTCGGGCCCACCGCAGCATACGCTGTTTTGCCACGTCGTTAAGCTCATGGAACAAAGCCACCATAACGGCAACCAGGCCCTCGCCAAAAATACGGCGTTCGTCGCCGGGGTACAGGGGTTCCCCCACCGTTTGCTCCAGGGCGGTGATAATGTCGTTGTAAATTTCCCCTGCGTCGGTTTTTGTAAAGTTATCGTTTTCCTTCAATCTTTTTCCCTCCTTCCAAACAAAAAAGGAACCCCAGCGGGTTCCTTTTTTACCATGTATCAAATAATAGCTGCCCCAAAACTTGCAGCGGCACACTGCTGGAAGTTAGTAAGTTGGCATAGCCCAACTTGTGGGCCCTATTCTTTTGGAGGCTTTGGCTACCTCCAAAAAGAAAACCCTTACAGCGGTGTACCGCTGCAAGGGTTGGCCTGCATAAGCCTGTACTTTTACCCCATATTCAGCATAGTTTTTAACGCGTCCTGCAAAACCTGGGAAAAATTGATGTCCCTTTCCAAAGCCGCCGCATTTAACCATGCAGGTAGGGTTACGGTACGGTTTACGGAACGGTTCATACTTGCCTGGCGCACAGAGGGCATATATACATCAATTAAAACTGCCCGTTCGTTTGCTTCCAACACTACCCCATTTAATGGGGTTGGGGCCGGTATTTCCTCCCCGTCCTCCTCCAGCCCGTAAAGGACACAGCCCAAAAGCTCCCTGGCGGATAAAAGGGCGTCCTCATCGTTTTCCCCACTGGTGGCACAGTCTAAATCGGGAAAAACAACCGCAATTTCCTGGCCCGGTTCATAGGTAAACACTGCCGGGTAAAAATAACGCTCTGTTTTTTTCATGAAAAGGCCTCCTTTCTCCTGTATTAAAAGGGTATCGGGGCTACTTGAATTTTAGCCCCGACTGGCGTTCAATGGTTTTCAGCGTTTTTATAGGAATGTCCTTGTCCGGGTGTTTCACTGTTACCCGCCCCTTTTTTGTAGGGTGTTTGTACTGGTGGTGGCTTCCTACCACCGCCACCTGGTACCAGCCATCCGCTGCCAACCTTTGAATCACCTCCCTGGATGAATAGCTTTTCACATCTTTCCCTCCTGACAATATAATTATAACACATATAAAAGTATTTGTAAATACATTTGGCAAATATTTTTATATGTGTTTAAAGGAGGCCCCTCCTTTACCGCCCGCCGTCCACCTTTCCACACACTGCAAACAGGCCCGCCTGGGCCAGCTGGGCCTGCACCTCTGTTTCGTTTACATCCACCCGGGGCTCGTAGGTTTCTATCAGCCAGGCGGCGTCCGCCGCCAGCTGGGGGCCGGCCTCCTGGCTGGGCTGGTCCAGCAGGGCGGCGTTCAGGCCCTTTACCCTGTCATAAGGCACCTCGCCCCGTACAATTTGTAACAGGTTCGCCGTACATTGCTGCGGCATACTGTTTCCCTTGCTTTTCACAGGCTTACCCTCCCTTACTTTTTGTTTAAAATGCGGTTTAGGGCGCTGCCTGCTTTCACAGAGGAAATGCTGGTCATTTTGCGCAGTTCCTTGTCCAGGGCGCTGGCCGTCACCTGGGAGGCGGTACCTGGGCCGCCGTCGTTGGCGCCTACCCGGTGCCCACCCCCGGCGGAGGTTGCCGCCCCCGCCCCAAAGTTCCCTCCGCTGCCGCCGGATACCGCGCCCCCTGCCCCGGAGCGCACGCCGGAAGAATAGGCCTTTTTTACGCTGGGAACAAATTCAACCAGGGAAATGGACAGCTTTGCCTGGCGGAACCGCCCCAGGCTGTCCACCGCCACATCGGAAACATCCACCTTTTGCAGCTGCATTAAAGGCGGGCCAAAGCGGGCGGCGCCAATATATAATGGGTTTTTTTCCCCTACCCGGCTGCCCCAGCGGCTAATTTCATTGCGCACATTGACCCCCGCTATGTCGTAAACGCACCAGCTGAAGGAAACCGGCTGCAGCTCCTTGCCGGTGGTGTTAACGGGGGGCGTGCCGGAGGTGTCGTTGTTGGCGTCCGCCTTTAAGGTGTAGCTGGTGGAAAGGCCCTCCAGCGCCTTTACCTGGGCCGGGGAAACCTCCCATTGCTCCTGGCCCCAAAAAGCCATTACTGCCATAATACGCCCCCCTTACAGCCGGCCCAGCAGGTGGCCGGTGCCGTCGGGAAAGGCTACATAGGTAACCACGTCGTTTACCTTTAAGGGCGGGTGGTACTGGGCCGTTTTTTCCTCCCCGTCCACTATTACCGTTGCCTGCTTATTAAACTTTAACAGGTGGGTGACGGTGGTGCCGGCGCCATAGGGCTTTACCCGGGCCTGCTCCCCCTCAATGGAGGAAACGACGCCCTTTTGTATTTCTGCCATGTTAATATCCCTCCAATGGTTTTCTAAAAAAGATTTTGCTTTTGCCTGTGGCGTAGTTGTTGCGGATATGATAAATAAAAGAAGCCCCGTCCCAAGACTTTGCCCCGTGGGTTTGAAAATTTGCCATACTGCCGGCGGCCAGGCCGGGCAGTATTTTGGTATGCAAAATGCCTGTTTGGGCGCCGCGGTTGGCCTGCCGGAGCAGCCCTTTGGCAAACCGGGCCGCCTCGGCATTGCTGCCAATGTAGGCGGTAAGGGCCGGTTCCAGCGCCCGGGCCGCCCCGTTGCCCGCAGTAAAGCTGCCGGAATACCGCCCTGCCGTTACCGTACAGGAGCCGTACAGCCGCCCCCCGTTGTCCTTGTACTCATACTGGTTTTCCGGGGTGACCTCCACTGTTTCAACGGCCCCTTGACTTTCAATGTACCCTTGGTTATACAGGATTAAGCTGCCGTCGTATACCAAAAAGGAGCAGCCCTCCAGGGCGCACCGTTCCTGGAAAAACGTAAAATCCGGCTGGCCCGGCTGCATAACGTAGCTGTAAAGCACATCTTCCACACCGTATTGCTTTAGGGCCAGGCCGTGCCTGCCGGCAATTTCCTGGGCCAGCTGCAAAAACCGTACCTTTTCCCAGGCCTTGCTGTGGTTTTCCATGGCCGTGGCCGGCATGGCGCAGGCCGCAATGGAGTAGAGGCCGTTTTGCGGCGTGCAGCGGTACACAAACAGTTTCCCTGTGCGGGCGGCGCCGTACTCCAGGGAAATAATGTCCCCTTGTTTTGGGCCCCAGCTGTCCCAAATGCGGTCGGTGTCGTTTAGGGTGATTTGCAAAACGTCGCTTTCGCCGTCGGCAAACATATCGTGGACGCAATGGTTTATGGATACGCTCCCGGTAATGTCCTGGCCTTGGTAAAGTACCTTTATCATTCCTCACGCCTCCAGGGGGGCAGGCTTTCCGGCAGCTTCACATATTCCATCACCGGCAGCCGCAGGAATACTCCCGCCTCAAAAATCAGCACGTCGCAGTGGTCGGGGTTTTCCGCCATTAAGGCGGAGGAGAGGCGCTCCTCGTTGTACAGCGCCAGGGCCAGGCTGTCCCAGGTGTCCCCCTCCTCGGTAATATAGTCCAAATAGCCCTTAATAACCTGGGGCATACTTCCTCGCCCGCCTTTCCTCCAAAAAGTCCTCAAACATATCAAAAAATTCGTCCCGCTGTTCCCGCAGCAGGCGGCGCAGCAGGGCTTCGTCGGCCTGGCCCTGTACAATAATTTGCGGTGCAAAGCTGACGCCCTCTAACCGGTAGCTTTCGCTGCTGCCAGTGTAGGAAAGCAGCCCCGTAACGTCCTGGGCGGCCCCCAGCATTTGGCCCGCCTTGGCCCAGGTGGAAAGGTTCTGCTGCCGGTACCGGGGGTCAAAGGATATAACCGCCTCGGTGCCCGCCTCCCCGGCAATGCTCACCCCTTTGGTAAAGCCGCCGGCGGCCAGCAGGGGCAACTGGGGGATGTTGATGCTGAACTCCTGGCCGCCAATACCCGGCACCCAGTCCGGTATTTGGAACCCAATGCTGTTGATGCCGGAAATAACCCCGTTTATTATGCTGAAAATACTGTTAAAGGGCTGCTTTGTAATACCGGCCAACATACCAAAGCCCACCTTAAAGCCCAACACGATACCGTCTACCACAGCGCTCGCCTTTTCACCAATGGCATCAAATACAGCGCCCGCTTTTTTGCCGAAAGCAAGGAGTTTATCAGCAACAATATCCCCATGCTTTCTTAGTAAAATAAAGGCTGCTACAACAATACCAACCCCCGCTGCAATCGCAAGGATAGGCCAGGTCGCCGCCAGCGTGCTTGCGCCCAGGGCAATGTTGGCAGCAACCAGCTTGGCGGACATTGCCAGCTGCATTAAGTCCATGCCGTTTTTCAGCTTTTGGGCCGCCGCTACCCCCAGGGTAATGGCCTTGTAGGTGGCAAAGGCGGCGGTCAGGCCAGCGGTTACGGCAATTAAAGCGTCGCCGTTGTCCACTGCCCAGCCCATGCCATCCACAGCAAAGCCCACTAAGGGGACAAGGGCCCCAGCCAGGGCGCTTATTAGGGGTTCCCCCCGTTCCAGCAGGTCCAGTATTTTGGGGGTAGCCTCCAGCATAGCCCCGGTAATTTGCTTTGCCGCCGGCAGCAGCATGGTTTCCACGCCCCTGCTTATGGTTGTAAAGGCAGAATCCAGGTTATTGTACTTGTTGTCGTAAATAATACCCAAGGCGTCCCCGGCCTCATAGGCGCCGCCCTGCACCTTGGCAAGGGCCTCCATGGCTTCAACGCCTAAGTCCTCCCATTGGGTACCGAACAGCCCCACACCGGCGGCGTCCCGGGCCACCTGGTCCTCCATGTCCATCAGCTTGGAGAGCACCTGTGCAAAGGCCTGCTTTGCCCCTTGGCCGCCCTGGGCAAAGGTCCGCGTCATTTCCTCCGCGTTGAATCCTATGGCCTCAAAGGCCGCAATGGAGGTTTTGGAGCCGTCAATGGAACGGATGGAAAATTCCTTTACGGCGTCCCCCACTTTGTCCAGGTTCCAGGCGCCGTTTTCGCTGCCGGCTTCAAAGATGGCAAACATATCCTCCGCGTCCATGCCCACCTTGGCAAACTGGACGGAGTATTCGCTGATGCTGTCCAGCAGCTCCCCGGAATAGTCCAGCCCTTTTTGGGCCCCAGAGGCAATGAGGTTCATGGCTTCCTGGCCGCTGACGTTAAAGTTTTCCATCATGGCCTTGGCGGCCCGGGCGCTTTCCCCAATGTCGTAGCCAAAAACGTCCCGCAGGGCAAAGGCCGCCTGGGTGGTATGCTCCAGCTCCTCCCCGGCCAGCTTGGTGCTGCGCTGCACATCGGCCAAGCCACTGGCCACATCTGCCATACTGTCGCCAAAGGCGTTGCCGTAAATGGCCTCCATGGTGCCGGAAAGGCCCTCCAGCTCCTCCCCAACAATGCCGGTTTTTGCGGAAAGGCTGCCAACAGCGGTGTCGTACTGGGTGCCCAAATCCTTTAGGTAGTCAATGGATTTGCCCACTGCATCCCCTATGGCTATGGCAGCGCCAGTGGCGGCGGCGCCTACGGCAACCATCTTTACTTTACCGGCATCCAGGTTTTTGCCCAGTTCCCGGAAGGCCTTGTCCAGGGTAGGGCTTACCTCCCCGGCAATGCTCACCACCGTTTGGATAATACCCTTTTTATCCTTCTTTCCCAGTTATATCACCCCCTGCCCTTATGGGAACGGCTTTTTGCCTTCATGGCCCTCCGCTGGGCCTCCATTTTCTCCCGTTCCCTTTTGGCGTCCTCGGCGGCCTCCCCAAAGTCCCTCAAAAACTCCACCAAGGGCAGCCGTTCTATTTCCCGGAGGCTGGTGTGGAAGGTTCGGGCGTATTCTCTAAGGGCTTTTCGCAGCTGTTTTGCCCGGAGGCCGCCTCCAGCCTCCGTAAGGTAAAAAGCATACCAATGTCTGCCATGGCCAGGGTATCGTAGCCTTTCATCCTTTCCAGGTCGCTTAAATCTATTTGGGGGTTCACGGCCAGTACTGCCATCATGCCTAGGTACAGGTGAAAGGAGTAGTCGGACTCCCGCATATTTAAAGTTAAGGTTTTGCTTTTGGCCACGGCGGCGCTGCGGGAGGCCGCCAGGGAAAACTGCTCCGCCGTAATTTCCTGGGCGTCATAGGTCAGTTCTGTACACTCCTGGCCGTTGATGGTAATGGGGTTATTTAAAGTAAGTATATTTTTCATAAGATAATGTCCTCCATTTATTAAAATGCCCTTACAGCAAGCTGGCAATTTTGCTGTAGTAGTCCACGCCGTTTACCCGGAAGATGCTGGCGGTGCGGTCCAAAAGGAACAGCTCCTGGCCGCCCACAAACAGTTGGTACCGGGTAACGGCCCCGGTCACCTCCCCCTCCAGGCTGGAGCCAACCTCCCCGCCAATTCCGGGGATTTTCTTCGGGGTCTGCCGCAAAAAGGCCTTGCAGCCCTCCTCCCTGGTGGAGCCGTCGGCGCTGGTAACAGACTGTACCCAGCGGTATTCAATGGTCATGGGCTGAGGGGTTATCAGCTTTGCCAGGCCCAAATCCACGCCAATTTTGGTAATGGTGCTTTCCATATCCTCAAACAGGCCCCAAATAGGCAGGCTCATACTGCCCATAGCCTGCACATCGGCTGTCATGGGGGTAATTTCCGGCAGGGTAAAGGCCACGTCGTGGGCCACAAGCTGGTTGTTCACATAGGCAGTGTTGGCCATAACGGGGCCGCGCACATCAATAAACATAATTACTTGCCTCCTTCAAAGTAAGCAGCAAAGCCGGCGTCGGTGTAACCGACGTAAACGGCGGCGCTTTTCAGCGGCGGCGTTGGCGTTGCGGCAACATCCCAGCGGAACACGCCGTTCATCAGGCTGTTTGTTGGGTTTTCTTCCTCTAAAAATTCAATTTTGGGGCTGCCGATTAAGGCCCCCATGGCCACCAAGGCGTCCAGCTTTTCCTGCTCCTTGTTCAGGATGCTGTCCTTTAGCCCCCGGGTAAAGGGCTTATCTATGGTGGTGCCCCACTCCTGCTGGAAGCTGTTGACAATGTGGTACAGCATACGGAGGTTCACATCAAAAATGGCCCGGGGGTCCACATCGGCGCCGTAGGTGTAGGCGGCGGTGTGGTCGCCCCACAGTACCCAACGGCCGCCCCAAAAAATGGCGGTGGAAAGCCCTGATTCGCAAAGCTGGTTGGCCTGCTGCTGGTCAAAGCCGCGGTTTTTGCTGCCCTGGCCAAAGTACAGGCCGCCAATGGGCACGGGCTTGTTGGCGGGGGTTTCCATGGGTATGCCGTTGTGGCTTTCGTCTGCCCGGAGCATTTCCACCGCCGCCAGGGTGGAAAGATGGACCGCCCGGCCCGCTAAATCCCTGCCCATGGGCCAATAGGCTTTGGAGCGTTCCATGCTGTAGCCCTTCCCCCTTGCCCACTTGGCTGCGGCGGCTATGGTGTCAATGGCTTCCCCTTCCCCGTCCGCTAAGGGAATATCCGCCAAAACAAAGGCCTCCCAGTGGCCGTTAATTTGCTGGGCAGCGCTGCACATGGCCTGGTACACTGCCGGAATGTGGCTCCATCCCGGGGCGGCAATTAGGTTTGGCACGGCGTTTTGCTCCTGGTACAGCAGCTGTAAGCTGCCAAGGCCGGAGTATTCGCCCTTGGCTGTTACGCCGCCAATAATGTCCTCCGCCGTTACAGCGGCAGGATCCACCTCCTCAAAGGTGGCCGTCACCGAACCGGTAATCACTTCATCCCCCAGGGACGAAATGATTGCCATTTTGCGGTTAAAGTCGTAATCCACGGTAAAGTCCACGCCCTCCACCTTATCCTCCAGCAACAGGCTGTCCAAAATAATGGTATCGCTTAAAATGGCGGCGCGGCCGTTGGCAAAGGTAAGGGTTTGGGTGGTTGGCTCCGCCTTTTTGTGCAGTGCGGGGTCCAGGACGTTAATGGCATAAATGGGGCCAATATTGCCCAGGGGGTTTTCAAAGTGCAGGGAAACAGCCTCGCATAGGGTAAAGCTGCCCCAATCCCCGGAATGGCCCAGCTTTCCCTGGGCGTCCAGCTTGCTGGTGAGCTTCACCGGCGTATTTACTATGTCCTGCCCGGCAAAGCCCCGCACCAGGTTTACCGGCGCGGTACCAAGGTAAACCAGCACCGTCCGGGAAGGGGCGGAACTGGAAACAATGCTTTCCTTTACCTGGCCAAAAACGCCGTATTTGTAATCGCTCAAAGTATTTTCCTCCTTTTTGGGGCTTCTGCCCGCTTTTTTCGTGTGTTTTTTGAGGTTTCTCGTGTTTTGCCCTTCTCCCAGCTAAGCTACAGCAAACAGTCCCAGCTATGGCTGCGGGCAATGGGGTACTCCACCGTAAAGGTGAGCCAGGCAAACCATAATGGGTACAGGTCCGGGATGGCTTCCTGCTCCTTTAAGGGGCCAAACTGTATGCCCTCCTCCTTCACTAGGCGGATGCCATCCATGGTTTCGGTGCTTTCTATGGCCCGCAGGGCGGTATCCACAAAATTCCAGGCGTCCCGCCAG
>CAJTSZ010000074.1:0-3870 GCA_910578755.1 uncultured Oscillospiraceae bacterium
AAGCCGTGGTGCTGGAATTAGGGATAGATACCTCCATTTCCCCGGTAATGGATTACTTTGAAATTTTTTTGCAGCGCATGGTTTTGTGCCGGAAGGCCGCTGAAAAGCTGCACCTGAAATTCCACTTGGTTATCAATGGGCAGGATATTTTATAGGATGGAAAAAGAGGGCGTTTCAGCCCTCTTTTTTGCTGTTTTTTGTGGTTTTGACGGGGAAAATAAAAGGCCGCCATAGTACTTTTTGACGGCTTCCTTGAATAAATATAGGAAAAAATAGTTGAGCAAAGCGAAACTATTTTTCTTGCGAAGCTTTGCATAAAGCGGGAAGGGCGAAACGGGGCACAGAATATTTGTACAAAAGAAAGGCTTGGGGTTGCCCCTTACAAGTTTTTTGGCTTCGCCTGCAAAACCTACGAAAATTGTTTCGTGCTCATATCCGCTTGCACATCAACTATTTTTTGTGCCTGTACATTAGCTTTTTATTGCGGAACAATAAAAATGGCTTAAATAAGGAGGGAAAGCAATGGAACGCTATACAACAAACCGTGTCCCTCGCCGCCGGGAACCCCAGTGGCGGGGAAAACAGCAAAAGCAGGAGGATAAGGCAGAGGTAGCGCTTACCCTGCAAACGGGCATCTGCGCCATGCTGTTTGGCATTTTGGCCCTATGCCTTATGGCAGGGGGAATGTGGAAAACAACGGCCCAAAAGGCGGTACATACCGTATTTGCACAGCAGGAACTGGTTCTGCCCACCATGGCGGGGTTCAGCGAATTTTCCAAAATGGAGCCGGAGGAACTGCGCCAAGCAGTGTACAGCTGGGTGAACCAGTACATTGCGCCAAAAGCAGAGGGACAGGAGGTTCCACAAGACGCCCCTGAGAATATAGGGCAGGCAGTTCCTGTACAGGGAAATGCTTCCCAACCGGAGGAACAGGGGCAAGGGGGGTGGTTCCCCATTTCCCTGGATCAGGAAAGTGACTTAACCCAGCTGGACGCCCTGGCACCGCCCAAGGGCGCCACCCTGGCGCCGGTACTTTCCACGGCAAAGCCTACAGCCCCGGTTACCGGGCCAATCACCTCGGCTTTTGGGTACCGGTACCATCCTATTACTTTTGAACCGGATTTTCACACCGGCCTGGATATTGCGGCGCCGGAGGGTACAGCCATTCACGCAGCCCTGCCTGGGGTGGTAAAGGAAACAGGCACTTCCCCCAGCTACGGCAACTACATTGTTGTGGAACATTCCCCAAACTTTTGTACAACTTACAACCACTGCAAGGAAATTATAGCCAAGGAGGGTACAGTATTACGAAAGGGCGACAGGATTGCTACCGTTGGCAGCACGGGAATTTCTACCGGGCCCCATGTGCATTTTGAAGTAATTGTCAACGGGTTAAAGGCAGACCCCCTGTGGCTGCTGTAGAGCTATGGATTTTTATATTAAAAATGTAAGGGTAACTGTGCAGTATTCTTTTTTGCTGGTATTGTGCCTGTTTTTAATTGCAGACAGCGGTGACGGCTGGGCGGAGGTGATGTTCCTTTCCATTGCCATACACGAACTGGCCCATTGGCTGGCTATGGCAGTATTTAAGGTAAAGGTGGAATGGGTGCGGTTTTCTTCCTTTGGTATTGACCTGCACCGCAGCTCCCAAACCCCCACCTGTTACTGGCGGGATATCCTCATTTACGCCTGCGGTCCCCTGGCAAATTTGGGGGTATTTTACCTGGGCCGGTACTATTTTTACAGTGCCTTTTGGTTTCAAACAGCAATATTTAATATGGTTATTGGCCTGTTTAACTGTATTCCCATTGTACCGTTGGATGGCGGGCAAATTTTTCAGCTTTTGGCCCAGCGCTTTTGTTCCCCTCGCGTTGCCGCCAAGGGTGTGGCTGTGTTAGGCGGGGTTTCTTTGGCGGTAGTAACCGGCTTTGCCCTGTTTTTGTATTGGAAGCTGGGGCAGGGGGCGCTGCTGTTGTTCTGCGCCATTATTTTCCTGCGCCTGCTGAAAAGCACAAAGCAGTGAGGGGAAAGGGATGTGCAGGCAACGCCAAAATACTATTTTTTATTGTTTCACAATAAAAAAGCTGATGTGCAAACGACGCAAGTTTTGCAAGTTTTGCAGGCAAAGCCGAAAAACTTGTAAGGGGCGCTTGCAAAGCTTTTATTTTGTACAAGGGCTTTGCGCCCCGTTCCGCCCTCCCTGCTTCATGCAAAGCTTCGCAAGAAAAAATAGTTTCGCTTCGCTCATCTATTTTTTTATTGTTTCACAATAAAAAAGCTGATGTGCAAGCAGATACGGGCTATTCGCCCTCCCTGCTTCATGCACAAAAAATAGTTGCATATTCCGCCGCAATCATGTAAAATTTTAAGAATAAAGCGCGTAAAATTACCAAAAGCCACATGAAACCGGAGGAATAAAATGATACCCCAAAATTTAGAAAAAATATTGCTGGATGTGCAAAAGCCGTCCCAATACATTGGCGGCGAACTGAACAGTGTTGTAAAGGAAAAAGAACAGGTGGATATCCGCCTGGCCTTTTGTTTCCCGGATAAATACGAGGTTGGGATGTCCCACCTGGGGATGAAAATACTGTATTCCCTGTACAACCAAAGGGAAAACTGGTGGTGTGAACGGGTGTTTGCGCCGGACGCGGATATGGAACAGGCCATGCGGGAAAATAATATCCCTCTTTACGGCCTGGAAAGCCTGGACCCCATTGGGAATTTTGATTTTATCCTCTTTACCCTTCAGTATGAAATGAGCTATACCGCCATTTTAAATATGCTGGATTTGGCCGGTGTGCCAATCCACGCCAGGGACCGCAAGGCCTTGGCCCCCATTGTGGCTGCCGGCGGCCCCTGCGCCTGCAACCCGGAGCCCATTGCCGATTTTATTGATATTTTTATTTTAGGCGAAGGGGAAGAGGTCAACGTAGAACTGACAGACCTGTATGAAACCGCGAAAAAACAGGGCTGGAGCAAGGAGCAATTTCTGTTGAAGGCCGCCGAAATAGAAGGTATTTATGTGCCCTCCCTTTACGAGGTAACTTATTACGATGACAATACCATCCAGGCGGTAACGCCAAAAGCCCCTAACGTGCCGGCCACAGTGCGCAAACGCATTATTACAGACTTGGACAAAGTGTTTTTCCCCAAGGACTTTGTGGTGCCCTTTACCAGCATTGTTCACGACAGGGCCATGCTGGAAGTACAACGGGGCTGCCTGCGGGGCTGCCGTTTTTGCCAGGCGGGTTTTATTTACCGCCCCCTGCGGGACAAGGGCTTTCATACCCTGAACAAGGACGCCCATAGCCTGTGCGATTCCACCGGCTATGAGGAAATTTCCCTTACTTCTCTCAGCACCAGCGACTATGAAGAACTGGAACCCCTGCTTAACGAAATGCTGCCCTGGACCAACCAGGAAAAAGTGAGCATTTCCCTGCCGTCCCTGCGTGTGGATAATTTCTCCAAAGAACTGATGGAAAAAATAGCAAAGGTGCGCAAAAGCGGCCTCACCTTTGCCGCGGAGGCAGGAACCCAGCGGCTGCGGGATGTTATCAACAAAAACGTAACAGAGGAGGAGGTTATGGAAACCTGCCGTACCGCCTTTGAAGGCGGCTATACCTCCGTAAAGCTGTACTTTATGATGGGCCTGCCCACGGAAACCATGGAGGATATTGAGGGTATTGCCAACCTGGCCCAAAAAGTGGTGGATTTGTTTTACAGCCTGCCTACAAAGCCAAAGGGCAAGGGGGTTACGGTTTCCATCAGTTGTGCCTGTTTTGTGCCAAAGCCCTTTACCCCCTTCCAATTTGAAGGGCAGGATACCATGGAACTGCTGCGCCAAAAGCAGAAGCGCTTGAGGGACAG
>CAJTSZ010000074.1:3880-11455 GCA_910578755.1 uncultured Oscillospiraceae bacterium
AATATCCGTCAGCTACCACGACGCAGATACCAGCTTTATTGAAGCCATTTTGGCCAAGGGCGACCGCCGCCTGTGCAGCATGGTGGAAGCAGCCTGGCGCAAGGGCAGCAAGCTGGACGGCTGGAACGAATATTTTGTGCCCCAGCGCTGGTACGACGCTATGGCGGAGCAGGGGATAGACCCGGCATTTTACGCCAACCGCCCCCGCCCCTTTGGCGAAATACTGCCTTGGGACCACCTGGATTACTGTGTAACAAAGGAATTTTTGGTTCGTGAAAATAAACGGGCCCACGAGGATAAAACAACGCCCCACTGCCGGACGCAGTGTTCCGGCTGCGGGGCAAACCGTTTGGTAGGAGGGACATGCTTTGGTAAAAATTAGAATGTTTTTTAAAAAGGAAAACAGGGCAAAGTATATTTCCCACTTGGATATCAACCGCTGTTGGGCCAGGGCCCTCAAGCGCTCCTGCCTGCCTGTGTGGTATACGGAAGGCTTTAACCCCCACATTTATACCACCTTCCCCCTGCCCATTTCCCTGGGGTACGAAAGCCAGTATGAGTGTGTGGACTTGCGCCTGGTGGAACCCGTCCCCTTTGGTGAAATACAGGAGCGCATTAACCGCTGCCTGCCGCCGGATATTCAGGTATTCCAGGTAGGGGAGCCACAAATGGACCAAAAGGAAATTGCCTGGGCGGACTATGAAGTTACAGCCCTTTGCCAGGAACCCGACGAATATATCTCCCAAATCACTGCTTTTGTAAACCAGCCGGAAATTAAGGTGATGAAAAAGACCAAAAAAGGGGAGAAGGAAGTGGATATTAAGCCCTTAGTGCAGCTTTTGTCCATTTCCCCAACAGAAAACGGGGCCGCTATGGCAATGCGCTTTGCCACAGGCATAGAGGTAAACATTAACCCCAGCCTGCTGTTCCAAAATTTTCCTGGGCAGCAGTGCCAGGGCCTTACTGTAAAGCGGGTAATGGTATACAATGCACAGTTGGAGCGTTTTCAATAGCTATCCCGAAATGGGAAATAAAAAGCGGATTTTTGTGAAAAAGTACTTGCAATAGGGTATAAGATATGTTAACATATATAAGAATGCAATGCCACTATGGCATAGCTGCTGCGGCAGGCAGCCATAGCGAGGGTTGATGCACAATCTGCAATGTATGTTTTACATGGATTGCGACATTAAAGTGGGTATTCCTCTGGCTTGGGCTTAAGCGTATGAATATCTGAAAATTAAAGGAGGAAGTATCAATGGATGCTTTAAAACAAATTTCCCAGTCCTGCATGAAAAGCGAATTGCCAGAATTTGAAGTTGGCGATACTGTAAAAGTAATGGTTAAAATTAAAGAAGGCAACAGGGAAAGGCTACAGGCCTTTGAAGGCACTGTAATTGCAAAGAAAAACGGCGGTATTGCTGAAACCTTTACCGTTCGCCGCCTGTCCCATGGCTGCGGCGTAGAAAGAGTTTTCCCAATGCACTCCCCTAATGTAGCAGAAGTTACTGTTACAAGACGTGGTAAAGTGCGCAGAAGCAAACTCTACTACCTCCGTGACCGCGTTGGTAAAGCTGCAAAAGTTAAAAGCCAAATCCGCTAATTATTTAGTGCAAGCAAAAAGCCGCCGGGAACAAACCGGCGGCTTTTTTGTAACTTCCGTAAAAAGCTGGGTTTTGGCATTTTGCCAAGGCAGAATAGGGGTGGGCCGTTAAAACAGACGGCGCTGCTTTTGTTCACCGGTGTTTTTGCAGTAATTGTTCAGGCATTGGGCCATTTCCGCGGTGGATGTAATGGTACTGCCGCGGCCAATTAAAACACCCTGGGCGTCCTCCGGCAAGGACATGAAAAAGGCCTTTGCTTCTGCGTCTTTACTAAGCAGGTTGTTGATATTGGAAATTTTCATGGTTTCAACTCCTTTTCAAATAGTTCTTTTTAAACCTGTATTCATAATTAGGGGACAACGGTTTGGCAAGGAATTTTGCTGTCAGCCGAGGCAAATTTTTCCGCAATACGGTACGTATTGCAGCATACTTGGTGCCTGGCAAGAAAATTTAACAAAGGATGGCAGCAAAAGGGCAGGCAAAGCGTGTTCAATGGTTGTGAATACAGGTTATTATAGTGTACGTAAAGCAGGGGTGTTTAAACCAAAATTTTTAAGGTATTGTGAGGGAATGTTTTCCTAAATGGAAAAACCAATTTTTCAAGCAATAGTATAGCTCCTAAAGCGCTGCTTTAGGCTTGTATTTATGGATAAATAAAGGAGTTTTAGCATGAAACAGGCTATTTTGGTCATCAGCTTTGGTACCAGCTACAAAGAAACAAGGGAAAAAAATATTGGCGCAATAGAAAAGGCTATTCAGAACGCCTTCCCCAAATATGAAGTGCGCCGGGCCTTTACCAGCGGGATGATTATAAAAATTTTGAAAAAACAGGGTATTATGGTGGATACAGTGGAGCAGGCCCTGGCCCGCTTAAAGGAAGAGGGCTTCCAAAGGGTTATTTGCCAGCCAACCCATATTATGCACGGCTTTGAGTACGACGGCATTGTGGCTGCTGCTGCGCCTTTCCAAAAGCAGTTTGACCAGCTAATTGTTGGCACGCCCCTCCTTTCCGCCCAGGAGGATTACAAACAGGCAGTACAAACCTTAGGGGAACTTGTGCCAAGGGAACCGGGGGACGCTTTGGTGCTTATGGGCCACGGTACGGGACACCCAGCCAATGCCTGCTATGCAGCCTTGGAGTATGCCTTTCACGACGCAGGGTATAAAAATGTGTTTGTGGGCACAGTAGAAGGGTACCCCGATTTAGAAGCGGTAAAGCGCCGTTTAAGGGAAAGCGGCGCCCAAAGGGTTTTCCTTACGCCTTTTATGGTGGTTTTTGGGGACCATGCCGCCAACGATATGGCCGGGGATGAGGAAGATTCCTGGAAAAAGCAGCTGGAAAAGGAGGGCTGCCGCGTTCAAATACTGCTGAAAGGCTTGGGGGAATACCCTGGCATTGTAAACCAGTATGTACAGCATACAGCAGCGGCAGCAGAACAGCTGGGCTAAAACGCCGCCCAAAAAGGTTTTGGCCAAAGGATAAACCGGGACTTTGCGGCAAAAGCTGGCAGAGGCTTGTTGTTTTAAAGAGGTACAAAAGGAGTAAAGGCCTATGGCACGTACAATAAAAATATTCGATACTACCCTGCGGGACGGAGAACAGGCCCCCGGCTTCAGCATGAACCTGGCAGAAAAGGTGGAGATGGCCAAACAGCTGGAACGGCTGGGTGTGGATGTTATTGAGGCAGGCTTTGCCGCCGCCTCCCCAGGGGATTTTGCTGCGGTGCAGGCAGTAGCGAAAAACATAAACCAATCAACAGTGGCTTGTTTGTCCCGGCTGCTGAAAAAGGATATTGATATAGCGGCAGAGGCATTGGCTTTGGCAAAAAAGCCGCGTATCCACTTGTTTATTGCTACTTCTGACCTGCATTTGGAATATAAGCTGAAAATGAGCAGAGAACAAATTTTGGCCGCCGTGGGGGAAATGGTGGCCTACGCGAAAACAAAGGTGGAGGATATCCAGTTTTGTGCGGAGGACGCTTCCCGCAGCAACAGGGAGTTTTTGTACCAGGTTTATGCCAAGGCCATTGAAGCAGGCGCCACTGTCATCAATATTACAGATACCGTAGGCTACTCTGCACCGGAAGAATTTGCCCGCCTGGTTTGTGATGTAAGGGAAAATGTGCCCAATATCAAAGCAGTGGATATTTCTGTCCATTGCCACAACGACTTGGGCATGGCTGTGGCCAATTCCCTGGCGGCGGTTCAGGCCGGCGCCTCCCAGGTGGACTGCACCGTAAATGGCATTGGGGAACGGGCCGGCAACGCCTCTTTGGAGGAGTTTGTGATGAACCTTTCTGTCCGCAAGGATGTTTACCATGCCTGCTGCCAGGTAGATACCCGGGAAATTTACAAAACAAGCGCCCTGCTTTCCAGCATTACCGGTATTAAGGTGCAGCCAAACAAAGCCGTTGTGGGGGCCAACGCCTTTGCCCACGAAGCGGGGATTCACCAGCATGGCATTATGGCAAACAGGAAAACCTATGAGGTCATTACGCCGGAATCCATTGGCCTGCCTGTAAATAAAATCGTTCTTGGCAAGCATTCCGGCAAGCACGCCTTAAACCAACGCCTGCTGGAAATGGGGTATGCCCTTACCGCGGTGGAACTGGACCAAGCCTTTGAAAAATTTAAAGCCCTGGCGGACCGGAAAAAGGAAGTAAGCGACAGGGAACTGGAGGTTATGGTAATACAGCGGGCCATTCAAATCCCCCAAACATATCAGCTTGCAAATTACTCTGTAAGTATGGGCAACAGTATTTCCTCCACAGCCTGGGTGCAGCTGGTCCACAAGTCCGGCCAGGTGAGGGAGGCAGCGGTTGCCTCCCACGAGGGGCCCATTACGGCGGCCTTTCAGGCAATTTCCCAAATTGTTCGTGTGGATTTTCAGTTGGTGGATTTTGTTATTAACGCCGTTACCCCTGGTACGGACGCCCAAGGCGAGGTTTATGCAAAAATACGCTGCGGCGGCAGGATATACACAGGCAGCAGCGTGGGCATGGACACAGTGGAAGCAAGCATTTGCGCCTATATTGATGCTGTTAACACTATGCTGTGGGCTATGGGCCGCCAGTAAAGCTGCCAAGTACTAAAAAAGCCAAGTAAGGCATATAGTAAACCATACAGCAGCTTTCCATTTTTTGCAGTGGCTGCGGCTTACCTTTGCGGTTGAGAAAAGAAAGGGAATGTGCTAAAATAAAAAGCGGTTTCTTCCAATAAAATAACAAAAAACATCGAAAAACGGGGAAGTAAGCCAGCGGCGGGGAGGCAGGGAACATGAAGGGGTATATAAAAAAGGCGGCGGCAGTTCTGCTGTGTACAGCAGCCTTGTCCAGTTGCGGCGATTGGGAGCGCCAACAGCCAATTTTTCAAGAGGAAACGCCCCTAAGCCAGGATACCCAGCCTGTTTTTCTTCCCCAGGAGGAAAAGGAAGAGGAGGAGCTGCCCTGTGTTGTGGCTGTAACCGTGGTTTCTACGGCCAATAAAGAAAATACTTGGCAAACCCAAGACGATGTTTTGGCCCAAAGCGTTTATGACGCGCTTCAAATTAAAAATGAAGAATATGAAACCCTGGATATCCGCCCCTACGATTTTGATATTACCTTTACTACGGCGGATGAGGAAAAAATTTCCTGGGGCATATGGATCAATTTTAAAAAGGACAACAATGTTATAGTTCAGGACAGCGCCGGAAGTTTGTGGGACATTCCAGTTTGCGACAGCAACCGCCTGCGCATTGTTTTAACGGATTTGGAATAAATAAACTTTAAAGGATAAAAACAACAAAAATTACCCCAAACACCTGCGGAAAGTTTCGGCAGGTGTTTTTGTTTTAAGTAACACAAAAAGCAATTTGAAAAACGATGTTTTGTATTTTTGTAAGGGCTTTTGGCGCTTCAAAGGAAAATGAGCACAAAAAAATGGAAAATAATCTGTTTACCCACTTGTGAAAAGTACAAAATATTGGTATATTTTAAATAGAAAGAAAATCCTTAAAGGCAAAGGAAATTCTTCTAAAAAGGATGGTAGTGTTTGGTTAACAAAAAAAATTTGTGAATATAAGCAAAATAACTAAATTTTTAAAGGTTTTTGTGAGGCTGTATGCAGTTTTTATAGCAAATTAACACCAATGTTCAAGAATTCACGAAAATTTTGTGCATATCTTATTAAGAGGGAAAGAAATAAATTTTGCATGAAAACTTGCATTAAAAAGCTATTGGTGATACATTTAATGCGTGTGGGTGACTGCCAATGCTGTTCCTTTTATATGTGCAAGCACAAAGCGCCCAATAAAAAGGCAATGAGTATTGTTGAAACCAACAGTACTTATATAAAATGGCAGGAAGCTGCCAACAAAACTAAACGGCGAAAACCGGGAGGGAAAGTATGATGAGAGAGATTAATGCGAAGGATATTACCGCCGCGGTAAAACGTCTTTGCATGGAGGCAAATTCCTATCTTCCACAGGACATTAAAGAAAAAATTGACCTGAGCTGTGAAGTGGAACCTTGGCCGCTGGCAAAAAATATTCTGGGAATCATCAAAGAAAACTACGAAATTGCCGAGGACAAATATGTTCCTGTTTGCCAGGACACCGGGGTTGCCTGCGTGGAAATTGGCCAGGACGTTCACATTAACGGTAACCTTGCAGACGCAGTCAATGAAGGCGTCCGCCAGGGCTATACCGAGGGCTGCCTGCGTAAATCTGTTGTTCGGGACCCATTGGACCGTGTAAATACTACCGATAATACCCCCGCAATGATTTATACCGATATTGTGGCAGGGGACGGCTTTAAGCTTACCGTTGCTCCAAAAGGCTTCGGCAGTGAAAATATGAGCCAAATTAAAATGCTCAAACCCGCCGACGGCGTGGAAGGCGTAAAAGCCTTTGTTTTAAAAGCAGTAGAGGATGCAGGCCCCAACCCATGCCCCCCAATTGTTGTAGGTGTTGGCGTTGGCGGTACTTTTGATAAAGCTGCCCTGCTTGCAAAAAAAGCCCTGATGAGAAATACCAATATCCGCAACGAGGACCCCTTCTATGCCGATATGGAAAAAGAGCTGCTGGAAAAAATTAACGCGTTGGGCATTGGCCCGCAGGGTGTTGGCGGCTTAACAACAGCCTTGGCTGTAAATATTGAAAAAATGCCAACCCACATTGCCGGCCTTCCTGTAGCAGTAAATATTAACTGCCACGTTACCCGCCATAAAACAGTAGAATTATAAATTAAGAGGAGAAAGTTATTATGGAAAAACGTATAACAACTCCACTTACCTTGGAACAGGTGAAAGACCTGAAATGTGGAGATAGCGTATTGATCTCTGGGGTAATTTATACAGCGCGCGACGCTGCACATAAACGCCTTTGCGACTTGGTTGCCCAAGGCAAGGAGCTGCCCTTTGACCCTAAGGATTCTGTTATTTACTTTGTAGGCCCAGCCCCCGCCAAAGGGGACCAGGTGATTGGTTCTGCTGGCCCTACCACCAGCTACCGCATGGACCCATACTCCCCAACAATGATTTCCCTTGGCCAGCGCGGTATGATTGGTAAAGGCAAAAGAAGCCCAGAAGTAATTGCAGCTATGAAGGAACACGGCGCTGTTTATTTTGGCGCCATTGGCGGCGCAGGCGCTTTGCTTTCCCGCTGCATTAAAAAAGCGGAAATTGCTTACGAAGATTTGGGCGCAGAAGCGCTGAGAAGATTGGAAGTAGAGGACCTGCCTGCCTTTGTTATTATTGACAGCGAAGGCAACAACCTTTACGAAAGCGGCAGAAAAGAATACCTTGAGTCCCTGAAATAAGCAGTAGCTTAGGGGACAGCGCTATTTGGTTTATAACCGTTTTGTAACAACAAAGTTGTTATTATATTTTTAAGCCCCAACAGCTGGAAACGGCGGGGAAAACCCAGCTGTTTCTCCAGCGAGGGCTGTAAGCCATTGCTTAAAAAGGGTAGACCCGCCTGCTGGTACTCCTA
>CAJTSZ010000075.1 GCA_910578755.1 uncultured Oscillospiraceae bacterium
GGCAATACCCGCTGATGGGCTTGTAAATTTGCAAACGTTTTCTTGTGGGCTGGGGGTATTGGTTACCTCCAAAAAAGCGGGAAAAGAGAACCCCGTGGTTGCACCGGAGGGTTCTAATTACAAAAAAACTGCCTGTTCAGCGGATAGTTCCGCTGAACAGGCAGTAAGCTGTGCTGGGTTACCGTTTTGGGTTTACAATATTCCGCCAATCCAGGTCGCCCCGTTCCAAGGCGTGGATTAGGGCTTCGCCTGTAGCAATGTTGGTAGCCACTGGAATGTTATGAACATCGCAAAGGCGCAGCAGGTTCATTTCGTTTGGCTCGTGGGGTTTTACTGTAATGGGATCGCGGAAAAACAGGAGGAGGTCTATTTCATTGCAGGCAATGCGGGCGGAAATTTGTTGGTCCCCGCCTTGGTTTCCTCCTAAAAAGCGAAATACATTAAGCCCTGTGGCCTCCGCAACCAGCTTGCCCGTAGCACCGGTGGCACAGATGCTGTGATGGCTTAACACGCCACAGTACGCAATACAGAACTGAACCATCAGTTCTTTTTTGGAATCATGGGCAATTAACGCGATGTTCATGGTATCATTCCTTTCCGTTCTATAACAAAAGGCTTTGCATTTATGTAAATTTCAAGTGTTTTCAAGGTAAGTGAACAAAAAACCGAAACTGGTATGCAATTAAGATTTATCCGCCTACACGCAGAGGGAGCCATTTCCCTTTTAAACGGCGGGCAATGTTGCTGAACACCTCGTTGGAAATTGCCGCTTCACAGGGCCTGCCGCTGTTGATACATTCGCTCATAACAGAATCATCGGGGACAATGCCAATAAGCTGCAGGCCCACCAGGTCGATTACTGCGTCCAAATCCGGCAGGGATTGGGTGGGGATAAAGCGCTTGGGCAGCTTATTGATAATAAGACGGCTGTTGCCAAGGCCGTGGCTCACCAAAATATCCGTTGCTTTTCCCCCGTCTTTAACAGAAATAAGGTCCGGGGTAACTACCACAAGGCCCATTTGGGCCGCCTTACAGGCGGCTGTAAGGGTTTGGTTAAACCCGGCGGGGCAATCCACCAAAAGGTAGTCGTAATAACTGGCCAACCCGCTAATTAGGCTTTCCAGCTTTTCGGGCGAGGGAATAAAGGAGGGGCTGTTTGCCGCCGGCAGCAGCCACAGTTCAGGGTGATGGGGGCTTTCTAAAATGGCCTTGATGGGTTCACAGCGTCCGGTAAGCACATCCCCAAGGTCGTAGACCACTTTTTGGTCCAGGCCGTTCATAATGTCCAGGTTGCGCAAACCACAGTCCGATTCCAGCATAAGGACCTTGTTGCCCTGCCGCACTAAAGCAGCGCCCAGCATTGTGCATATTGTAGATTTACCTACCCCGCCCTTGCCGGAGGTAATAAGAATAACTTGCCCCATTGGCCTGCTCCTTTGCCGTTTAAAGTTACCTGGCAAAACCATTGCTGAAAAATCCCGCCGTTTGTAGGCGGGAATTTATCAAAACATTGTCTTTGATTATTTTGTAAAACAGTGTGTTGAAAAAACTCAAAACTACACAGTTGCATTATATCATAGTTGGTTCTTTTTGTAAAGTAAGCGGTGAAAAAAGCCGCTTTTTTGTTGCAATTTGACCAAAAAACATCCTTAAACTTTAGACATACAACCGTTTAGACAAGCAGGACAGCTACGGCAAAAGCTGCCCCTGGGCCGGTGAGGTTTCCGGCGCTTTTGCAGTAAAGCCAAAGTATTCGTCCAAAATGGCTTTTGCCACAGGGGCGCATTTTTGGCCGCTGTAGCCGTCCTCTATAACTACAGCTAGGGCAATTTCCGGGTTCTGGGCTGGGGCATAGGCAATAAAGGTTGCGTTGAGCTTTTCGGCAGAGGCTTCCGGGGTACCTGTTTTGGAGGCAACCTGAATGGGGTAGCTGCCCAGGTAGTAACGGGAGGAACCACGCACGGGGTCGTGGGAGGACAGCACCATACCTTCCCGGATGGTTTCAAAATGCTCCTTGTCCACATCCATAATGTACGCCACCTCCGGCTCTATTTCCTCAATAGTTTCGTCCAGGTTGTAGCTTTCTATGGATTTTACCAAATGGGGTTTCATCCGCACACCATTGTTGCCTAATGTGGCCGCGTAAACTGCCAACTGAAGAGGGGTAAACTTGTTATCCAACTGGCCAATGGCCGCCTGCAGAACGTTACCCTCCTGCCATTTTTCCGGGTTGGAGTTATTTTTACGCAGTTCTTCAAAAACCTCCGGGGTGGAAACCCGGCCGGTGGATTCTTCAATTTCTATACCGGTTTCTACGCCCAGGCCCAGCTGGCGGGCATATTCTGTAAAGGTGTCAATGCCTATCCGGTAGCCTACATCGTAAAAGAAAATATTGCAGGATACCATTAACGCCTGCATTACATTATATTCCCCGTGGTAACCCATGCACTGGGGCTGGTAACCGGTAAACCGGGTATAAATGTGGGTGCAGTTTACCGTATCCTCCGCAGTAATTTCCCCTGTGCTTAAGCCCGCCAAGCCAACCACCGGCTTAAAGATAGAACCTGGCACATAGGTGCCTAGGGCAGCCCGGTTGTACAGGGGCTTTAGGGGGTCGTTAACCAGGGTGCTGTAGTCGGAATAATAATTTTCCAGGTTATAGGTGGGGTAGTTTGCCATGGCCAGCACTTCCCCGGTTTTTACTTTAATGACAACGGCGCTGCCGGAGTTGGCCTTGCCTCCTTCATCCTCAGGGAGGGTTTGCTGCATCAGCTTAATCTGATCCTCCAAAGCCAAAAGGGCTACGCGCTGCAGGTCCTTATCCAAGGTGGTGATAACCGTATTGCCGGGAATGGCAGGTTCCGCCTCCACAGAGGAAATTACGTTGCCCTTGGCGTCTGTTGTAATTTCCCGGACGCCGCGGCTGCCTTTTAAGTAGGGTTCCATGGCTTTTTCCAGGCCGCTTTTGCCTATTTTATCGTTATACTGGTATTTGCTTTTATCCAGCTGCTGGTACTCCTCCTCATTGATTAGGCCGGTAATGCCAACAACGTGGGAGGCCAGGTCCCCGTCCACATAGTGGCGGGTGGTGGACTGGGCAATTTCAATGCCTGGGAGGGCAAAGCTGTATTCCTTTATTTTCATCACCAGTTCAATGGGGATATCCACAGCAAAAGTATAGGGGTTTTGGCTGTTGGCGCCAGTGCGCTCCATTTCGTACCGGACACCGGCAATTTTGCGGGCCAGGGCCAGGTCCATTGTTTTTTCCAGGCCGTATTTTTCCAGGATGTTTTCCATAGTAACCTGGGCTGTAGTATCCGCCGTTAGGTTGCCTGCGGATTTTTTGAGCTGTTTAATACGGTTTTCGTACTCCGGGCCTTCCAAAAAGGTGAAGGGGGATTCCCAGCTTACAGGCATATTGTCAATCCACTGCTGGCCGGCGGATTCCATCATGGTAATCATTTTTTGTATTACCGCGTTGCGGTCCTCCATGGGAAGGTAAGCTACGTTAATAATAACGTCGTACCCAACCTGGTTTACAGCAAAAGGGCGGCCATAGCGGTCCAAAATTTCACCCCGGACAGGCTGCACCCGCTGACGGCTGGTAATGCCCTGCTGCACCCGGGTTTTGTATTCTTCCCCATGAACCACCTGGTAGCTCATAAGGCGCAGGCTAAAACTTGTAAAAATAAGTCCTACCAACACGCCTGCAATAGCCAGGCGCAAGGCAGGGCTGTCAAACTTTTTATTCATTGTATATCCCCTCCTTTTATGGGCTTTGCCTATGGCCTGCCCAGCCGGGGCCTCTTTTTTGGGGGAATACCCCCAAACCCAGCCATATTTCTTTTGAAAGTGTACGGCCACTTCCAAGCCTGTGCCATAAGCCCCAAAACTTACAACGGTACGCCGCTGTAAGTTTTGAGCCTATGGGTCCAGCCGGTGTTTGTACCAGCCATACAGCTTTTGCACACCCCAAAAGAACAGGGGTGTTACAGCCAAAGTATAAAGCACTGTAGGCAGCATACCCTTTACAAGAACCAGCGACGCATTGGGATACCCCCACATAAGGTAATAAAAAAAGTATTCAAACAGTTGGCGGGCCAGGGCCAGGGCCCCTGTAAAAAGCAGGCTGTTGATTAACGAGGGCTGCATATAATAAATAACCAGCAGCCCCACAGCCACACAGGCCACCATAAAAATAAGGCTGTTTACACCAAAAATAAGGCTGCTGCCGCAGTCGCACAAAAGGCCGGCGGCAACGCCCAGCAAACCGCCCACCAGCTCCCCTTCCAGCATGGCTATACATACAATAAAGGGCAGCACCAGCACCGGCTTAATTTGGCCTATGGCAAACAAACCCGGCGTGTTTTGCAGCAAGTACAAAACAAGGAGGATAAAGCCGTATAAGCTATATTTTTGTATGAGTATTTTTGTTCTGCGGTTCACCAAAAAACCCCTTTTTCCCTGCCAGCACTGGCAGGGTTTGTTTATTCCCCGGAGGAGGCTGCTTGGTCTTCCTCTTCCCCGGTTTCGCTGTTTTTGTCTTCCTGCTCTGGGGCCGCAACAGCAGGCTGCATATCCTCCAGGGAGCTGCCCTGGCCGCGGAAGGAGGTGATTACCAAAACGTCCTTAACATTTTGAATATCCGCCGCTGGGCGGATTTCCCCATAGAAGGATTTGCCGTGGCTTTCGCTTCCGATATTGGTAATTTTACCAATAATTAAATCCTTTGGGAAAAGGCCTGTGCTGCCAGCGGTGAGGATAATATCATCCCTGGCGGAGCTGCTTGCCCGGTCCACCAGTTCCATTTTACATAAGCCTTCCTGGGCGGCGGCAATATCCCCTGAAACTGTGCCCATATCCCGGGTGCGGACATTATAGCACCCTACGTTGACGGAAGGATCCAAAATAGTGGTAACTTTGGAAAAGGTAAGGCCCACTTCGGAAACGCGGCCCACCAGCCCGTCGGCCGTAATAACAGGATCCAGGGGCTCCACCCCGTCCAGGGAGCCTTTATCTATAGTAAAGGCATAAAAGCGGCTGTTGGGTTCCCGGCCAACTACGGCGGCGGCCACATACTGGTGGTCGGGGTTTTCCTCTTTTACCTCCAAAAATTCCTTTAGGCTTTCGTTTTCGTTGCGGTATTTTTCCAGTTCCACCTGGTTTTCATTGAGGCGGCGGATTTCCTCCCTTAAATTCTCGTTTTCCTCATATACTTCGTCCACATGGAGGTAACGGTCAAAGATGCCGCTAATGGAAGCGGTGACCTTTTGTATGGGGGTTGTAACAAGCCCCAAGGCGTTATTAAACAGGGTAGACGCCCCTTGGGTCATGGTAGCCCGCAAAAGCAGGGCAAAAAGCACAATGCCAATGGCTAAAAAAAGCTTGAATACTTTACTGTGGAAAAATTCTTTCATCGCTGCGCCTTTCCCTTACCGCGGCGGTTTCGCGGCAATTTACTAAAACAATATCAATTTATAGAAACAGGCACTGCCTGCTGTTTATTCTTTTCATTAAAATGCCCAGGGGGCAACACGTTTATTGTACACGAAAAACCGCTATTTCTCAACCGGGTTTTTACGGTTAAATTGTGTATAAATCATGAACAAGGCTGTGCTGCTGGGCCTTTGTGGGGCACTCCGCCCCCAGACCCCAGGCCCTATTCCTTTGGCACCAAAAGAATAGGGCGGGCCGCGGAGGCCCCTAAAAAGAGAACAAATTTTACAAGTTTGGCAAAGCCAAACTTGCTAACCTGCAACGGTACACCGTTGTAAGTTTTGGGCCTCTGCAAAATAAATTTTAAAAAGTAAATCCCCGGAGGGGGCCGTATTTGGCTAAACCATCCGGGGATATGCTGCTATATTATAATTTTAATAGCGGGTTTCATCATCATCGGAGAGGAGTTCCTTCATGGTATTGATGTTTTCCAGCAATTTACCAGTACCCGCCGCTACGCAGTCCAGGGGGTTTTCGGCAATTTTAACAGGCATGCCGGTTTCCCGGGAGATGAGCCGGTCCAGCCCGCGAAGGAGGGCGCCGCCGCCGGTAAGGGTAATACCATGGTCAATAATATCTGCCGAAAGCTCTGGGGGGGTTCTTTCCAAAGTGGTACGGATGGCATCCATAACGGCCATAACGGAATCCGCCAGGGCTTCCCGCACCTCGCCTGGGTTAAGCAGCATATTTTTAGGCAGGCCATCCACCAGGTTGCGGCCTTTAATCTCCATAGGCTCCTCCCCTTCGTAGGGGTAGGCGGAACCAATTTGGATTTTAATATCCTCGGCGGTGCGGTCGCCGATTAAAAGGTTATATTTTTTCTTGACATACTGGATAATGGCGGAATCGAACTCGTCGCCGCCAACGCGCACGGAACGGGAGGCTACAATGCCCCCAAGGGAAATGACAGCCACCTCGCTGGTGCCGCCGCCAATATCTACCACCATGCTGCCGGTAGCCTCGGCCACGGGAAGCTCCGCGCCAATAGCCGCCGCCATAGGTTCCTCAATAATGGCCACATGGCGGGCGCCTGCTGCCAGGGAAGCCTCCTTTACAGCGCGGCGTTCTACCGCGGTAACGCCGGAAGGGATGCAGATTACCACCCTTGGGTGGGCCATAAAGCTATTGTTGCAGGCTTTTTTAATAAAAATTTGCAGCATGCTTGCAGCAATATCAAAATCAGCAATAACGCCGTCCTTTAAGGGGCGCACAGCAACAATAGAGCCTGGGGTACGGCCAATAACGCCCTTTGCTTCCTGCCCTACATATTTTACCCGGTTGGTGCGGACATCCACCGCAACAACGGAAGGTTCTCTCATAATAATGCCTTTGCCTTTCATAAATACCAGGGTATTGGCAGTACCAAGGTCTATTCCGATATCCTTACCAAATCCAAACATCTGCTGCTCCTCCTAAAAATATGGCGTTGTTCTTAAGCTGTCATTTTAAAAAACCTGCCGCCCTAACTGCTGGCAGTATTGCTCCCCTGGGTTGCAGGGCGCTATTACCAAAAAGCCCAAAGAGGCTTTTATATACTTGTGTTTTATATTCTTTTTTGTTTTTCAACTTATGAAGCAAGTTTTGCCCTTTTTTAATAAAAATAACTTTAAGTTATAATACTGAAACTTACCACCAAGTTATTATACCCCGACATTGTCATAATCTCAACAGCATATTTTTGAATTTTTACGGAAAAACACATATTTTTCTGCCAAAATTCCGCAAAATACCCTTTTGGAGAGGAAAACAGCCCTTACCAGGGGCAAATGCCGTATGGTGCCAGCCTTTGGGCCAGCTGGGCTATGGGGAGGCCCATGACGTTAAAATAATCCCCCTGTATTTGTTTTACCAGCAGGCTGCCCAAGCCCTGGATGCCGTAGCCCCCTGCTTTATCGTAGGGTTCCGGCGTGGAAGCATACCACTCCATTTGGGCCGGGGGCAGGGGGAAAAATTCCACCGTTGTTTGGGCACAGAAGGTTTCCTGCCTTGTACCCTGCACCAGCGCCACCCCGGTACAAACCAGGTGCTCCCTGCCGGAAAGGCTGCAGAGCATTTGCAGGCAGTGCTCTTTGTTTTTGGGCTTGCCTAAAATGGCGCCATCAATGGCAACCACCGTATCCGCCCCAATTACCAGGGCCTGGGGGCAGGCGGCGGCAACCTCCAGGCCCTTTTGCAGGGCCAGGTACATTACCGTATTTTGGGGGGACGCGCCGGGCGGGGCAACCTCCGCCCCTGCGGCGGGGCGCACCAAAAAGTTTTCTGTAATATTTTTCAGCAGTTCCACCCTTCGGGGGGATTGGGAGGCTAAAACCAGTTCCACTGCTTTACACCCCCTTACCGCCCGGTGGAGCCAAAACCGCCGGCCCCGCGCTGGGTTTGTGAAAGCTCCTGCACCTCCTGCACCTGGGGCAGCAGGACGGGAACAATAAGCATTTGGGCAATGCGGTCCCCTGGGTTTACAGTAAAGGGCTGGGAACCTGCGTTGCGCAGCACCACCGATACCTCGCCCCGGTAATCGGAATCAATAACCCCCACATTGTTGGCAGGGGTGACACCGTACTTTGTACCCAGGGAACTGCGGGCTACAATAAGGGCCACTGTGGCGCTGTCCTCCAGTTCCATGGCAAAGCCCGTTGGTATTTTTTCTGTTTGGCCCGGGGGAATAGTAACCGGCTGCTCCAGGCAGGCGCAAATATCGTGGCCGGCGCTGCCCTGGGTTTGCCGCTGGGGCAGCCGGGCCTGGGGGTGCAGCCGCTTTATTTTAAGCAGGGACATGGGTATTTCTCCTTTTTCATCTGTATTTGTAAATCTTTTTTGTTTTTTGCCCGCCGCGGCCCGGCAAAACAAACCTTTTAAAGCGGGGGACGGAAATTTATTTTAAGCTCATCACATATATTTGGCAGGGGTTCCAGGGGTCCCACAATTCTGGGAACACCTCAAATTCCTGAAAACCCAGCGCCACATAAAACCGGTTGGTGGCATCGTACTCCCTGTACTTGCCCATTTTCACTGTTTTTACCTGTACAAAGGAATAACCCTGGCCTGCGGCGGCCTTTTTAGCCTCCTCAAATAGGCTGCGGCCTATTCCCTGCCGGTGGTATTCCTTTAAACCCCCATAACATACAGCCCCACTGTTGCGGCGCCGGTTTCCTTTAAACACAAAAAGCCTACCGGGTTTCCCTGCTCCCAGGCGCCAAAAAAGGGCTTATCCCGGCTTTCTGCAATATACTCCTCCCGCGCCTTGGAAATACCGAACCACTCCGGCAGGGCCTCCAAAATAAGGCGGGAAATTTTTCCCTTTTCCTGCGGGTCATAAACTGGCTGTACGTTCATTGCTTTTCTCCTTTGGGCTGCTGCAGCTTATTATTTTACATTGCGGTAGTACAGCCCCCGGGTAATATTTTCCCGCTTTGTGGCCGCTGTGGTGTAATCTTCCAAAACGGCGTCGCACTCCTGGGGCGTTTCGCCGGTGAAATAGAGCAGCAGGAAGGAAAAGCCCTCCAGTTCCTCCCGCTTATCGGCCAAATACAGGGCCTTGCCGTTAAAAATTTCACTGTACTGGCGCTGGGTGCAGCGCACTTCAAAGGTTTCGCCCCGGCGGTCCTTGAGCACACCGTACTGGCGGCAATTTTTACAGCCGGAGAGCTTAACAGGGCAGTTCCTGGTGACCATAAGGGGCAGGCGGCCATAGGCTAAAATGCCGTAGGGCATCAGGTCCCCCAAGGCTTTGGCCCGGGCCATGGAAAGCTCGTAGGAAACGACTGTATCCTGCACCCCAAGGGCGGCGTATTCCCCCAGGGCCAGGGAATTTGTAATATTTAGGCCGTACTCCCCGTGAATGGTAAAGCCCAGCTGTTT
Organism: uncultured Oscillospiraceae bacterium; assembly: GCA_910578755.1. GTDB lineage: Bacteria > Bacillota > Clostridia > Oscillospirales > Ruminococcaceae > Negativibacillus. Next base: position 9,355 of record CAJTSZ010000075.1, read on the forward strand.
ACTTAGGGCAATGCCCCCAATGTTGCCGGTGGTGATGTGGGAAATACCGGCGGCCTTTATTTTTTTTAGGGCCGGGGTAAGGGCAGCGGCGTCATCCCCAAAGGAAAGGCGGGGCAGGGCGGCGGCAATTTTTTCTATGTTTTGGGAAATTAGGGGGGGCAGGCTGGTTAAGCTGGCCAGCAGCTGGTCCAGGGGGACGGCAATCAGCCGGCAATGCTCCAGCATTTTGGGGGTGACCTGCTCCAAAGAGCGTACTTGTGCCCGCAGGTGGGGGATTTTAATGTTCAGCAGCTTTGGAAAATGAAGCAGCGCTTTTTCCCCGTAAAAGGGCCAGGGAGTAATGGCGCTGCGCCGGGCGGTAAGCTGTTCCAATACTTCCCGCCGCAGCTGGTTCATTTGGGAGGCAGGGCAAATAAGCCCCTCCTGCAAATGGCAGGTAATATTTTCTACACGGTAAAAGGTGCCCCCGGTTTTTTCCAGGCTGCGGTGTGCCAGCTCCGGTGTAGTGGGGCGGTTTTGGGCAGCCTCCGGCACGGGGCCCAAGGCCTGGACTTGGTTGCCGTCCTCATCCTGGGCTGTAAGGCACACAGGCCGGCCGGCCTCCATGGTAAAGATAAAGGTTACGGGCACACGGGGGTATTCCTTTTCCATGCCGCCTGCAATTTGCCGCAGCACCTTTTGGCCCGCCACAACATCCTCGTACTGGCGTGTGCCAAACATCTCCAGCCCCAAGCGGCCGTCAAAATAGCCCCGGGTGAAACCGGAACGGGAAAAGGCGGCGGTAAGCTGCTCCATATCCGGCGCTTGGCCGGCCAGGGCCTGGCGGAAACCGGTAACTGCCGCCGCTACATATTCCGGCCGCTTCATACGCCCCTCTATTTTTAAGGAGGTGACGCCCAGGCGTTTCAGCTGCCCCACCCGGTCCACCAGGGTTAAATCCTTTAAGGAAAGGGCACAGCCGTTATCCCCCCGGCCAGAGGTAAAGGGCAGGCGGCAGGGCTGGGCGCACAGGCCCCGGTTGCCGCTGCGTTCCCCTATAAGGGAGCTCATATAACACTGGCCGGAAAGGCACATGCAAAGGGCCCCGTGAACAAAAACCTCCGCCTCCACAGGAACCTGATCCACTACGGCGCGGATTTCACTTTCACTCATTTCCCTGGCCAGCACCACCCGGGTAAAGCCCATTTCATACAGCTGGCGGGCACCGGAAACATTGTGTACTGCCATTTGTGTGGAGGCGTGCAGGGGAAGCCCGGGGGCCATTTCCCGCAACAAGCCCATGACCCCTAAATCCTGCACCAAAACGGCGTCCACACCGTAGCGGCAGGCGGCTTGGATAGACTGCTTTACCCCTTCCAATTCCCTGTCGTACACCAGGGTATTCAAAGTCATGTACATTTTTACGCCCCGGGCCTTGCAGTAGGCCGCCATTTGGGCAAAGGCCTCTTCGTCAAAATTTTTGGCGTTGCGGCGGGCGTTAAACTGCCCGTAGCCAAAGTAAACGGCGTCAGCGCCGCTGTTTACACCAGCCAGCATACTTTCAAAGCTGCCAGCCGGCGCAAGAATTTCTATTGTATGATTCATTCTGTGACAATACCTCACTTTTTGCGGTTGCGGTTATTATACCATGAACACAGCGTGTGAATGGTATAATCGCCCATCAAGTGCGGTTGCGGCAGCTGGCTTTGCCAGCTGGGGCGAGCACTTGGGGCATTGGAAATATAATAACGGCTTTGTCGTTATTATACCATGAACACAGCGTGTGAATGGTATAATCGCCCATCAAGTGCGGTTGCGGCAGCTGGCTTTGCCAGCTGGGG
>CAJTSZ010000076.1:0-7236 GCA_910578755.1 uncultured Oscillospiraceae bacterium
CCCGCTCCAAGTAAAAACGTGCAGCTTAAAATTTTAAGCTGCACGTTTTTTGTTTAATAAAGCAAAAAGGTAGTGGAAAAGAGGGGGAACATAGTTTGGAACTGGTAGCTATTTATAATGAGGCAAGAACAACACAAAATACCCACCGGCGGGGAGAGCCCCTGCCGCAGGGTTGGTACATGGTTATTGCAGCTGTGTGGGTGGTAAACAAACGGGGCGAACTGCTGCTTACCCTGCGCAGCCCGGAAAAAAAGGAGTACCCCAACACATGGGAAAACCCAGGCGGCGCAGTTTTAGCAGGGGAAACCAGCAAACAGGGCATGGTGCGGGAACTGCGGGAAGAAACAGGAATAACGGCAGAGGAAAGCCAACTGGAATTTTTGGTAAGCCGCCGTACAGAATCTTCCTTTGTGGATACCTACCTGCTTTTTTGGCAGGGGGAAGAGGTTACCTTGCAGCCAGGGGAAACGGCGGCAGCAAAATGGGTTACCCTAAAGCAGCTGGAGCAGGCTGCAAGGGCAGGGGAACTGGCAAAGCCTATTGCAAAGGATTTTGCCCTTGCCCTGCCAAAACTAAAACAAAGGCTTGCATCCATTACAGGGGCGGAAAGCCTACCGCGGGCAAATTTGTAGCCGTTGGAACAACGGAGAATTTTGGTTTTGGGGGCAAAGCGCCCCAAAGAATGTTATGGTGTGGGGCAAGCTCCATCCTGCAAAAGAGCACGCAGCAATAAAAGAAAAGGCCATAAAAACCTCCCTTTTCCACAAAAGGTTTTTTTATGGCCTTATTTTTTCCTGAAACAGCCGCAGGCCGTCCTGGTACTCTCCAAGCAAAATGGAAAGAATGCCCTGGTAAAGAATAAGGGGGTCCGCATAAATCCGTTCCCGAATAGCAATACATTCTTCTTCCGTGGGAATAAAAACATTCAGGTTCATTAGGTCGGAGCCAATGTCCTTCATTTGTATGGTGAGGATGTAACCGTCAGGGGCAGCGCGGTAGCGGATATCAATTTCCTCTAACCTTTTTTTTAGCTGAAGGTATTCCTGGGCACATTCTATGGTTTTTTCCCGTACCGTAAGGGGCAGGGTTTTGCTGAAGGTTTGGGCGGTAGCAGCGCCAATTTCGCTAATTTCAAACAGGCTGTCGCCATTGGGCCCGGTAACTTGGCGAACGTGCCTGGAGTGCTGCAGTTCGCTCATGGATTCTGCAAACTCAAAGTAATTTACAAACCCTGTTTTTTGCAGAATCTCGTTTATTTGGTCAAAGGTTAGGGGTTGGGCAATTTTATCCAAAAGCAGGCATATTAAAATTTTCACTTCAAAATCATTGGTCAGCCCGCCGGGCTGAACGCCGCCAACAAAAGCGTTAAAGCTCATGGTGCGCACCTCACTTACAAGCACCGCAGAAAACAATGCGGAATAACCTGAAATTTTTAAAAGGGATGTATTATCATTCTACAATAAAACAGTAAAAATGAAAAGAGTTTTTATGAATTAGTTTGCTCAGGGAAGCGGATACCCTTTAGGCTGGAAAAACAAATAACCGGGGCTGCCCCCGGCTATTTGCTCCCCAAGCAGAAGGGGAAAGCTCCATTTTGTTTTACATTTTTTCCAACTGGGAAAGCAGCTGGTTTATTTTTACTTTTGGCACAACGCCTTGGGCCCGGCGTATTACTTCCCGCAGGGGCATATTTTGCGCCAGGGCAAACATGGGGTGGTTTGTTATTTGGGGGAATTCCTTTTGTAGCAGGGTACGGGCCTGGGGGTTCTTAAGTACTTCGGAAACAGTAATTTCATAATTGCGTAGGTTCATAAGGCTCCTTTCTTGCAGCTTAGGCTGCCCGCCCGTTTGTGCAGGGCGGTGGGCAGAATAGGGCGGCGTACAGGTTACGGGCGCCCTTTTTATTTTATGCCAAAAAGAGGGCGCTGGTGCATTGCAGCCCAGGAAAGGCCAAGGTATACCGCAAGGCCTTGATAAAATAGAAAAGATAAGCAGGAAATTCCCCAAGGTTTGCCTGAAATTGAAATAAACTAAAACAATATGCTTGATTATTGCAATAGGGTCTTATATAATGTTATTAAATATAATCATCAGTTATTTATTACTCCTCAATAGAAAATAGCCAGCAAATTGTTTATTAAGGAGCAATATACGTTCCCATAGTACCGTATAAGAAAGCGACAAATTTTAGGACTGCTTTTAAAGTGAGGGTAAAAATGATGAATAAAAATGAAAATTTGAACAAATACCGTAAAAATATGTCCATCCTTTCCATATACATACTATTGTTCTGTGTTTTAATGCTTCATGCCTTTATAAATTTTAATAATTCTTATTTGCGTTCCGAATTAAAGAACAAACAAAAGGAACTGGAGAAAACAGCGCAGATTAAGACGGAGTCAGTACACAAAAAGTATGGGGATATGCTGGTTTCTCTTGCGGCTTTGGCAAATAACGCGGAAAATTTAACAGAGGAAAATGCTGACGTTATTATTAGCGAGCTGAAGTTTTTATCCAAGGTGGGGTATTTTTCTTGTGTTGGTATCAGCGATGCCCAGGGCAACACCATAGATTCCCAAGGCCAAACCGGTTATATCCAGGAGAGGGAATATTTTAAAAGCGCCATGAACGGCAATGTTACTATTTCTGACGTGTTAACCTCTACAGTAATACCGGACGATGAAATCCAGGTAATAGCTTTTCCTATTTATCGGAACGAGGCGCCCAACGGTATCGTTTATGGGATTTTAAATGTAGATGAGCTGGACCATATATTAGAAAATGAAACGGGAAATCATATTTATACGCAAATTGTGGACTCTCAGGGCAATTATGTTACAAGGGGAAAAACCAGTGATATACTTATGAAAAATAAGAGTATTTGGGAGGATTTTGCAGGGTATACGTTTATTGAAAGCGATATTACAACAATAAAAACAGATGTGGAAAAACGGAAAAGCGGTGACTTTACCTTTCATTTGGATGGGGAAGAGCATATTTCCTATTACATGCCCTTGGATATTGGAAATTACTATATTTTTTCCACTACAAGCAGCACCCATATTAAAAGCAGAATGTCGGAAATTAGGGGAAGCGTTATTGCCCTGATTATTGAAGTTTCTGCGGCAACTTTTATCCTGCTTTTTGGCATATACAAAAATAATAAGTTTATGCACGAAAACTTGAAAAAATCCCACAAAGAAGTATTAAGCAGCGTGGAAATGATTGCAATAGCAGTTCAGGAATCTAATCAGTATATTTTTGAGTACGATATAAACACCGGCAGCTTATGTAAAAAGGCAGGGGTTGAAAATGCCCTGTTTGTAAACAGCAATTTGGACCATGTGCCAAACTCCATTGCAGAAGCCGGCATGGTAGCGGAAAGCTCAGTTGCTGATTTTAAAGAGATGTTTGCAAAAATAAAGAACGAGCCCTCAACGGAAGGAATTATAAAAACAGAAACCGAAGGTGTTGTCCGCTGGTTTAAAGTAAAAATGAAAAACATCTATGATGAAAAAGGGAAAACCATTAACACAGTGGGTATTGTTGAGGATATTACAGAAAAGAAAACCCAGGAAGAACTTTTGAAAATGGGCAACAAGGAGAGGCGGAAGCTGAAGGAACGGGCGGAACGGGATGGCCTGACAGGCCTGTATAATGCAGATACGCTGAAAACAAAGGTTTCGGATATTTTGGAGGATTTAGACGACAATGCCTCCCCCCACCTGTTTGCTTTGCTGGATTTGGACAATTTTAAAGAAATTAACGACAACTTTGGCCACCAATACGGCGACAGCGTTTTAGTGGAAGTAGCCCAAATATTAAAAAATACCTTCCGTAAGGATGATATTGTGGCCCGCTTAGGCGGCGATGAATTTGCGATTTTATTGGTTAACGCAGCAAATTATGAGGTGATGGAACCAATATTCCAAAATTTGTGCAACAACCTCAGTAGAACCTATATGAAGGACGGCAAAGCGGTTAAAGTGTCCGCTTCCTTGGGAATTGCAAGCGCTCCCCAGCAGGGAACCACCTTTGAAGAGCTTTACAAAAAGTCCGACTTGGCCTTGTATCAGGTAAAAAATGAATCCAAAAATGGCTTTAAAATTTTTAAGGAACCAATGGAAACAGCAAACGAAAAACCAAATTATGTGCTTTAGTTGCAGAAACCCTAACCCTTAGAGGTTACTGCATATTTTGGAGGTATCGTCTACCTCTAAGCCTGTGTTGCTGGCGCTAACGGTTAAAGACTGCAAATAACAGGTACACACTGGCGGCAATGCCACCCCCTCTTTTGGGTGGCATTGCCCTTGTGTAGCCTTGTTTTCCTTGGAACATTGCCATGTGCGGACACATGGCAAATTATAATCAAAAACAAGGCGAGCACGGGCAACCGCTTGTTGATAGTGCAGTATGTGGTACCGCACAGCTTGTGCGGAAGGGGCCCAGAGGTAAAACCCCAATAACACAGGCCTGGAGGCAGCTCAATGCTTCCAAAGTATTATGTTATCAATGCCCAAAGGCATTTGAATTTGGCAGCTTCATAAAGCTGCCCCCATTTCTTGGTCGCCCATTAGACCAAAATATAAGGAGGAACAACCAATATGAGTGGAAAAAAATTCTACATTACCACGCCAATTTACTATCCGTCCGATAAACTGCACATCGGCCACAGCTACTGCACTGTAGCAACCGACGTAATTGCCCGGTATAAACGAATGCAGGGGTTTGACGTAATGTTCCTCACTGGTACAGACGAGCACGGCCAAAAAATTGAAAAGAAAGCAGCGGAAAAAGGCTGCACACCGCAGCAGTATGTGGATGATATTGTTGCAGGTATCCACGACCTTTGGAAGCTGATGAATATTTCCAACGACCGTTTTATCCGTACAACAGACGATTATCACCAGGAATCGGTAAAAAAAATATTTAAAAAACTGTACGACCAGGGGGACATTTATAAATCCGCCTACAAGGGCAAATACTGCACCCCCTGTGAATCCTTTTGGACAGAAAGCCAGCTGGTGGACGGCAAATGCCCGGACTGCGGCCGCCCTGTGGAGGACGCAGAGGAGGAGGCTTACTTTTTCCGCCTTTCCAAATACGCGGACAAACTGGTAAAATACTACGAAGAACACCCGGACTTTATGGAGCCCAAAACCCGCTTTAATGAAATGGTGAACAACTTTATTAAACCGGGCCTGGAGGATCTCTGCGTTTCCCGCACCTCCTTTACTTGGGGTGTGCCAGTGGAGTTTGACCCCAAGCATATTGTTTACGTTTGGGTGGATGCCCTTTCCAACTACATTACCGCCTTGGGCTATGACAACGAAAAATATAATGATTTTGAAAAATACTGGCCTGCCGATGTGCATATTGTAGGTAAGGAAATTATGCGCTTCCATGCCATTATTTGGCCAGCTATCCTTATGGCCCTGGGCCTGCCCCTGCCAACAAAGGTGTATGGCCACGGCTGGCTGCTGCTGGAAGGGGGAAAAATGAGCAAATCCAAGGGCAATGTGGTGGACCCTGTTGTCCTCTGTGACCGTTACGGGGTGGATTCCCTGCGCTACTTCCTTATGCGGGATGTGCCCTTTGGTTCCGACGGCGTATTTTCCAACGAAGCATTAATTAGCCGCATCAACTCCGACCTGGCCAACGACTTGGGCAACCTGCTTTCCCGCAGCGTTTCCATGGTGGAAAAATACTTTGGCGGCGCCCTGCCTGCCGGCCGTGAAACCGAGGAAATGGATAATGAGCTGGTGGAGATGATTGGCTCCCTTCAGGAAAAATACCAGCAGCTTATGGAGAGCTACTCCTTCCACAACGCCCTGGCAGAAATTTTTAAACTGATTTCCCGTACCAATAAATATATTGACGAAACCGCCCCCTGGGTTTTGGGCAAGGACGAAAGCAAAAAGGACCGTTTAGCTGCTGTGCTGTACAACCTGCTGGAAAGCCTACGGGTGGCATCCGTGCTGCTTACCCCTTTTATCCCCGATACTTGCAAAAAAATCCAGGAGCAAATTGGTGCCGCCCCCGAAGCAGTTACCTACGAAAGCGCCAGCCACTATGGTGTGCTGCCTGCTACTGTTGCGGTACAAAAGGGTGAAGCACTGTTCCCGCGCATTGATATGAAAAAGGAACTGGAGGAGTTGGAAGCAGCCCAGGCGGCAGCCAAGGGCAGCCAGCTGCCAAAATACGAAGGCGTTGCCTCCCTGATTGATATTGAAGAATTTGGCAAAATTGACCTGCGGGTGGCCCAAATTAAGGCCTGTGAGCCCATTAAAAAGGCCAAAAAGCTGCTGAAGCTCCAGCTGGACGACGGCTTTGAAGGCGGGCGCCAGGTGGTTTCCGGCATTGCCCCCTGGTACAAGCCGGAGGACTTAATTGGTAAAAAAGTGGTAGTTGTGGCCAACTTAAAGCCAGCCAAACTGTGCGGGGAGGAATCCCAGGGTATGGTCATTGCCGCCGACTGCGACGAAAATACCGTAAAGGTTTTGTTTGTGGATGAAAGTATTCCCAACGGCGCAAAATTAAGATAAATGCGAAAGGCTGTCTCAGGCACCTTTGCAAAGGAAAACATTGCGTTCCGCCGGCAGCAGCTTATATGTTGTTGGCCAAAAGTGGTGTTCTTCTGGGCAAGGCTCCTGCCGCAGCCTTTTGTTGGTAGAAAGGCTGAAAAAAAGCAATGGAATTATACCTTAACCATATTTTCGATTCCCATGCCCATTATGACGACCCCCGCTTTAATGAGGACCGGGAAACCCTCCTTGCCGCCATGGCAGGCCATGGGGTGGAAAAAATTATGAACATCGGCAATACCACCCAGGCGAATCTGGCCGGCATTGCCCTGGCGGAGCAGTACCCCTTTATTCACTGTACCGTGGGCGTCCACCCGGACCAGGCGCCGGAAATGCAGCCCGGCTATTTGGATTTGCTGGCCCAGCAATCCCGCCACCCCAAGGTACACGCCATTGGGGAAATTGGGCTGGATTATTTTTATGACGATGCCTCCCCCCGGGAAGTACAGCGCCGTGTTTTTGAGGAGCAGCTGGCCCTGGCCAAGGACTTGGCTTTGCCTGTGGTAATACACAATAGGGACGCCCACCAGGATACCCTGGAGCTTTTGAAAAAGTACCGCCCCAAAGGCATTATGCACTGCTTTTCCGGCTCGGCGGAGCTGGCCCAGGAGGTGGTAAGGCTGGGGATGTATGTGGGATTTACCGGGGTAAT
>CAJTSZ010000076.1:7271-11131 GCA_910578755.1 uncultured Oscillospiraceae bacterium
CCTTTAAAAATGCCCGCAAAGCAGTGGAGGCTGCGGCGGCGGTTCCTCTGGAACGGCTGCTGGTGGAAACCGACTGCCCCTATATGGCCCCGGAACCATACCGGGGCAAGCGGTGCGATTCCACCATGCTCCACCGTATGGTGGAAAAGTTAGGGGAGCTCAAGGGAATTTCCCCCCAGGAAATGGCGGATATTACCTGGGAAAACGCCTGCCGGATATATGGTATTTCCCAATAGGGCCCAACCGTTACAGCAAAGGAAACCCTTTGCTGTAACGGTTTTCTTTTTGGAAGTGGTCGGCCACTTCCAGGCCTGTGCCAACGGGCTTACGCAGCCCGCACCTGCGCCCATTTCTTTCTTCACAGAAAGAAATGGGGCCGGGTTTGGGGGTGGAACCCCCAAAAAGTTTGCTGGAGGCAAACTTGCTAACTTACAGCGGAATACGGCTGTAAGTTTTGGGGCAGGAGCGCCCTGAATAGGGGGTTTGGGGGTGGACCCCCCAAAAGAATGGGGCTACAAGTTGGGCATAACCCAACTTGCTACCTTGCAGCGGCGTGCCGCTGCAAAGTTTTGAGGCCACGGAGGTCCAGCAGCAAAAAGCCCTTGGGGCATTTCCCCAAGGGCCTTTTGGCTATGCAATGCTATGGCTGAATTTCAACAAAGGTAAACAGGTTATTTTCATCGTTGCGGAAACGGATGGTTTCCTGCCGTTCCTCGCCGTTTACTAGCAGGGTGACGGTAAAGTCCAGAAAATACGGGTCCTCCTGGGATAGCGTCACTTCCTTAAGGGAAAGGCTTTGCTCCATAAAATATGCGTCGCTGAGAAAGCGCTGCGCCTGCCCGTAGGTAAGAAGGCCGGGAAAACAGTTAGGCGCAAAGTAGGAGCCTACAGCCTCCTCCCAGTTTTGGGACACCTTTTCGCTGGCCGCCTTTACTTTTTCCTTTTCTTCCGGGGTCGTTACTACCCCCTCGCCAAGATAAGTGATGGCCTCCGGGTCAAAGTATCTGGTATCGGGGTAAGTGGTCATCAGGGAAATAATGTGGCGGGCATTGGCTTCCCGGTCCATGCTGCCTTTTTGGAACACGGTAAAGTAAAGGGCGATGCCTATGACTGCTACAACAGCCACAGCAATAATGGAAATAAGAGCTTTTTTGTTTTTCATAATTTATCGCACTCCTATCTGAAAAGAAAAACCTTGTGCAAAAGGATCTTGATTGCTATCAGAATAATGAATATCTGTTGTAAATATATATATAACCTTACCGGAAATTGGCTCTTCTTCACTCTTGAGGGCATACCTACCCCAAGGGTGAGTTGTGTTTACCATAAAGGGGTTATTTTCAGTGACCAAAACTAAATTACAGATTGTACACTGGGACGCTGTTCCCGTTAACACCCATGTTGAATTTCCATTGGTACCATAGTGAATACGCCCTTCTGCTCTGCCAATCATAATATGTTTACCACCACCAGGGCAGCTTACAATATATCTCTCTTCAATTTGAGGAGGTTCATGAGGTTCCAGTTCATTAGCCGAAACACTTAAAAGTGTTCCACAGCACATAGCCAAAGCAGCAGTTGTTGATAATACTTTTCGGATATTTTTTTCATAGTCGACCATACTTTCTGTCTTTAAATATGAGAGAACATTTTTTATTTTGTTATTATTTCCTCTCATCTTAATTCAGATTTTACCATATAATTGAAACAATGTAAATAACTTTTTGGAATATTTAATATATAATATATTAAATATTCCAACTATCTTAAAATATTTAAAAAATTAATTTATGTTATATACAAATTTGGAACTTTTTTATATACAATTTTAACCATAAAAATACTACCAACTTGTCGATTTATGTTGTGACATATGGCTATGCAGAAGATGCAGGGGGCGGGCAGTAAAAAGATAATTTTACTAAAAAAAGAATATTTTTCACTTAAAATTACATTTTGTAATGAAATATAAACTGTTACGCAACAGTTTGCACATAATTTTAGATAAAATTGCGACTTTTGGCGAAAAATTTATGATAAACTAACAATATAAATGACAAAACGGTAACAATTCCCGCTTGATTTTTTACAATCGTCCCCGTATAATAAAGCCAGACCTTGAAAGACAGGGTCCCCCGGGCAGCCGGGGCGGAACAAGCAAATATTTAGGAGGAACTTCTTTTATGAAAAAAATATTGTCTTTCATTTTGGCTTTTGCAGCAGTGAGCAGCATGGCGGTTTCCGCCCTGGCCCAGGAGCCACTTAGCGGCGAAAAAGCAAAAGCGGGCCTGTCCCTTGGTGCGGATGAAGAAACAGAAAAAACAGTAAAGGACCTGCTTACCCCCGGCGAGGATTACGAATTCCCCATTTATATTACAGATGAGGAGGGGAAGACCCAGCAAATCCAGGAGGAACACTTGGAGGGCTACCGCCTGCGTGTAGAAAGCAAGGACGGCAAGGACGGCCTGGAGAGCATTAAAGTAGAGGAAGGCCGAAACGGCTACGTTTTGGAGGTAGAAACACAGTCCGGCTGGCCAACAGAGCAGACAGAGTTTACCGGCGTTTTAAAAATGGTGAAAAAAACAAACGGCCAAAGCCTTTATACAACGGACCTTCAGCTTACTGTGGGTTACGGCCAAATAGAGGATAGCGCATTAACAGGCGTAAAAAACGGCGAGTATGTGTATATTGAAGAAAACGCTCCGGTTATTACAAAATCTCAAATGAAAAAACTGGAAAACTATGCCAATGGCAAAAAAGTTACCTTTACCGACGGGGATTGGACCTTTGAAGTTCGGGTAAGCGGCCAGGACGCAGTAAATATGCTGAACAACCAGCGCACAATCCGGGAAGTTGTGGAAGAATTTGAAGGTAACAACTTTAAATTTGTTTCTTTCCCTGCAGGCCCAGAATTTGATTTTAACGGCAAAATGACCATTGATGTTTCAGAACAGATGGACGAGTTCGATAACTTTTTTGTTTACCGCTACTACAAAGGCAAGCTGACAAAAATAGATGCAAAGCTGAATAAAAACGACGAAACTTTGTCCTTTGAAACAAAAAAACTGGGCCGTTTTGTTATTACCGATAAAGAAATTGCAGACGGCACCGTAGTAGAAGACGGTTTTGGCGGTGAAACAGTAAAACCAAGCAAGCCTTCCACCTCCACAAAGCCAAACCCAGAAATGGGTGCAGGCGTTATGAATAGCGGAGCCGCCATTGCTACAGTTTTGGCTGCAATGGCAGCTTAGCAGCTTGGCAAAGAAAAGAATAGGACAACAGTATTCCAGCGGCGGGCAAACGGGGCAAAACGGTTGCGCTGCGCTGCTCACTTCAAAGAACCAAAAGGGCTACCATTCGGCAGCCCTTTTGGTTTACAAAACTGCGGTGTGCGGAGAGGGTCGTACAGGGATCCATACCTCATATTGGGCGTTCTGCGGGTCTGGATTTAGGTAAACCTCAATATCAGGCGCGTTGGCATATTCATATCCAGAAGTGGGAAGCCACTCTGTTATAATCCGCTGCTCCAATTCCTGTATGGACTGGTTTGTACCCGTTCCGGAAAAGATTGCCCAAGTGGACGCAGGAACAGTATATTCTTCAAATTCATCACTTGTTTTTGTGCTGGAAACAGCAATAAAGTATTTCCATTGTTCTGTATTATTGCAGGCGCTTACACCTAAAAGCCCCATTGGCGGCGTGTCCATCATTTCTTCCAATTTTTGTATTGCCCCATTTACAGACGCCTCCTGCCACATTTTGGGCACAACCATAAAGTTATTTTCAATTTCCTTATCAAGTGGTGCAAATACACCTATAATGCGGAATGCTTCCTTTGTTTCCATTCTATAATTCATTAG
>CAJTSZ010000077.1:0-8453 GCA_910578755.1 uncultured Oscillospiraceae bacterium
AACCGGCGAAGTCGCCAATTATACCATTCACACGCTGTGTTCATGGTATAATAACAGCCGTTTATTTATAAAAAATACCCCGCCTGATGGCGGGGTATTTTTTATTGTGAAACAATAAAAAGCTGATATGCAGGCAGATATGGGTTATAACGAAGCAAGTTTTGCTGGCAAAGCCAAAAAACTTGCAAGGGGCGCTTACAGGCTTCCCTTTTGCACAAATGTTTTGCGCCCTGCTGCCTTTTGCTGCTTTATTCCCCATCCCACTGAAAACGCTTCATATCCACAGTGCCGTTGGCCCGAAATGTTACACCTTCCGCTTCAAGGCGTTTTCGCTGCTCCGGCCAGCCTGGGGCCAGCCGCCCGGCCGCATTCACTACCCTGTGGCAGGGGTAGCTGCCATAAAGCCCTGCCCTGCTCAACACTTTTCCTACTAAACGGGCGTTATTTTCCCGCCCAATCAGGCGAGCAACTTGTCCATAGGCTGCCACCTTGCCTGGCGGTATTTCCTCTACAACAGAAAGGATTTCATAAATTAAATCCTCGTCCAAAATGGTTTTCATTACCGCTGGCCTCCTTCTCTTTTGGAGGTGTTCAGCCGCCTCCAGGCCTGTACTATTGGGCCTCCCTGGCCCAAACCCGGCCCCTTTCCTTTCACCAGAGAAAGAAAAAGGGGAAAAAGAAGCGCCGCCGGGGCTATGCCCCTGGGCCCCTTCCGCAGAGCCGGTGGGAAAGGCTCCCTGCTGTTCAGTGAACGGCTACAAGTTTGCCTTTGGCAAACTTGCGAAAACTACAGCACAGACAGAAGTTATCGCAAGTTCTCAAAGCGACCTTGATGCCAATTCAGCGGTTACCCCGCTGAATCGCGCTACACTGACTGCGGAAGACTATAGCTTTCCACCAACCATTTCTCATCCACATTTACAATGGTAAATCCACACACACATACCCATGGTCCTACGTCAGGCTCTCCTCTATGGAATGTACATTCCGCTTCCAGCACTATTTTGTCCTCTGTAACCTCCACAGCCTTCATATCTGAAAGGGCGTAGGCAAAGAGCAAACCTGTTTTGTAGGACGCTATGTGGTATATTTTCCCATCTTCCCTTCGGATAATCAAATTGCCCTCTCCACCTAGTGACGCCTGCTCCAGCTGTGCAATCCCTGCTGGAGTGAAAATATCTTCCACCACCTCTTGGTAGTTCAATATCTCCAAAGACTGCTGCACCCTATACCCTTCCAAATGTACCTCGGAACCTGTGGTCTGGAACATTGTGTCACTCTTCTCCTCGGAGTAAACAGCGCTGGCACAGTACCACAGGTCAATGGTAATTTCACTGATATCCTGGCCGTTATAATCCAAAATTTTAATATGGGAATAATCCCCTTCCTGCCAATGAAAGTGCATGTCAATGGGATAGCGCACCTTGTAGCCCGTGGGCAAAACCTCCTGTCGCGTTTTTTCTTTACCCTCTTCTCTGCTGGGTGCCAACTCCTGGGGAACATCCAGTGCCTGCTGTGTTGTACAGGCTGCCATTGTTACAGTTAGGATAATCTCCGCCAATCCAACTAAAAGCCGTGTTTTTTGCATTGTTTTTCGCTCTCTTTTACAGCGCTGTTTTTACATTCCCGCCCCCCTCGGCTACTGCCTTGCGCACTGCGTCCCGGATTTCGGGAAGGCTGTAAGGCGGCACGGAAATTTCCTCTATCCCCAGCTGCAACAAGGATTCTACCAACGTTTCCTCTGCGGCGGCGTCCCCGCAAAGGCCAATCCACTTGCCGGCTTGGCGCGCGCTTTGGGCCGCCATAGCAATGAGCTGCAATACTGCCGGGTGGGCGGCGGAATAAATATTGGCCACAGACTCATTCATTCGGTCCGCTGCCAGGGTGTACTGGGTGAGGTCGTTAGTACCAACGCTGAAAAAGTCTACCATTTGGGCCAGTTGGGAACTGATTAGAGCTGCGGCCGGGGTTTCTATCATAATCCCCCACTGGATATCTGTAGCATAGGCCAGCCCTTCCCGGGCCAGCTGCTCCTTGGCCTGGGTTACCAGAGCCATCGCCTGTTCCACTTCCCAAGTGCAGGTTACCATGGGGAACATCACTGCCAGCCTGCCATAAACCGAAGCCCGCAGCAAAGCCCGCAGCTGGGCCAAAAATGGCCCCTTGTTCCGTAAGCATAGCCGCAGGCCGCGGCTGCCCAAGGAGGGGTTGGCCTCTTTTTCCTGGGAAAGGAAGGCGGCCTGCTTATCGGAGCCAAGGTCATAGGTGCGCACCACTACCTGGCGGCCCTGCATCCGCAGCAGTATGGCTTTATAGTCCAAAAACTGCTGCTCCTCTGTTGGCCAGTGCTTCTCCTCCATGTAAAAATATTCTGTACGCAACAGGCCAATGCCATCGCAACCGTTAGTAAGGGCCTCCTCCACATCGGCCATGGCGCCAATGTTGGCGCAAACCTGTATCCGCTTGCCGTCCGCCGTTTTGTTTTCTTTGTCCTTCAGCTTTTGCAGTTCTTCCCTCCGGCGCTGATTGGCCTGCTGCCTTTCCCGGTAGCCGGAAAGTACATCCGGGCTGGGTTCCACCACAATTTGGCCGGTTTCCCCATCCAGCACAATCAGCTGGCCGTTGGCAAGCTCCTCCAGCCCCTGGGCAACCCCCACCACGGCGGGCACACCTCGGGTTCGCGCCAAAATACAGGCGTGGGAGGTTACGGAGCCCTTTTGGGTGGCAAAGGCCTTTACTTTGCTTTTATCCAAAAGCATTACGTCGCTGGGCATAATATTTTCACCGATTAAAATGGCATCTGGCCCCAAAAGGGTAAGTTCCGGCGCATCCTGGCAGCGCAGGCCGCGGATGAGCCTATCGGAAACATCGTGAATATCCGCTATGCGCTCCCGCAGGTATTCGTCCTCAATATCTGCAAAGGCTTTTTCAAAGGCACATTCCACCTGGTACACGGCGTACTCTGCATTCACCCGCTGCTCGGTAATATACTGGACAATTTCCCGGATATAGTCCGGGTCCTCCAGCATGGCAGTATGTATTTTAAATATCATGGCTTCGTTTTCGCCCATAGCGCCCCGGGCGTGCTGGTACAGTTCCTCCAAGGCGGCAAAGGCTTTTTGCCGCGCGCCAAAAAAGCGTTCCACTTCCCGCTGGGGGTCGGTAACGGGGATACAGACCGGTGTTTGGGGCGGAGGGGCCATGCGCACTACCCTGCCAATGGCAATACCCTTTGAGGCGCCTATACCTCTGAGTATTTTCATTGTTCCTCCTCCTTTTTAGAATATTTCTATGATTATTATACATGATACCAAGAAAAAGTAAATATTTTTCTATGGAATTTGTACAGATTTTTGCAGAAAGGAGGGGGGCTTTCTTTTCTGGCTGCTGATATTGGAGCTTTCCTCGAAAAACCTCGAAAAACCTCATAAAACCTCGCAAAAGTATGAAAAAGAGGCGGGACAGGGGGCTTTGGTGGTGAAATTTGCCTAATATTTTCCAGTTTTTTGTGTGAGCCACACCAAAACACGAAAAACCGGGCAGGCGAAGCTCCCCCCAACCTTGGGCACTGCCTTTGGCGGCGGTTTGCAGGCAGATATTTGCTTAATTTTAGCGTTTTAGTAAAATATAGTAATCTGCTATAGGTGGCGGGAGTTTTTAGGATGATATTGTAAAAAAAGTTAAATAGTATATAATATAAGGGAAAATGCTTTTACAGAGGGGTCCAACCATGAACATGATACATATTGGAGAGGTATTGCACAGAAGGAGATGCGAATTAGGCTATTCCCAGGAGTTTGTTGCCCAGGGCATTTGTGAAACCGCCACCCTTTCCCGCATAGAAAACGGTGTATGCACGCCCAGCAAAAGCAAGATGGAAGCGTTAATGCAGCGGTTGGGGCTGTACGGGGAAAAATATGTGGCTTATGTAAGCAAAAGCGACATAGAAAGCGACCGCCTGCGGGAGGAAATTATACATTGCAACTCCATGAAGCTATTTGAAAAAGGCCTTTTAAAGTTGGAGCAGTTGAAATCCATTACTTCACCAAAAGACCACCTGATGCAGCAATTTATTCTGCGCTCCCAGGTAATTTTAGGGAAAATGGAAAATGGCATCCATGTAAGCTATTCCCCGGAAAAACAATTAGCGCTGCTTTTGCAGGCAGCGCACTTGACTATGCCTCATTTTGACATCAATTCCTTACAACATGGCCTTTTAATGAAGGATGAGATTAAAATAATCAATCAGATTGCTGTGTTATACTCGGAAAAGGGAGAACATACACAAGCTATTAACATTTACCGCAATCTGCTGAAAAATATTGACACCCATTGTTACAGCATAGAGGAACTATGCACCCTAATATCAATGATTACATACAACTATTCCCGTTTGCTGTGTTTGGAAAAAAAGCCTATGGAAGCCTTAATTTTGGCAGAAAAAGGGCGGCACCTTTGTATTGTTTATAACCGCCACCAAATGCTGCCAGGGCTTTTGGTGGTGATGGCAGACTGTTACTGTCAACTGGGAGAAATTGAAAAAAGCCACCAGTTGTTTTTACAGTCCTACTATACTTATTTGGCAACGGACGACAAGTACAATGCCCAGGTGGTAAAGGAACACTGCCAAGAATTGCTTGGGTTGGAAATTTAGTGAACATCTATTATGGAGCCGGGCAAAGCATCTTCACAGGGAGAAATTCCAATCTCCGCACTTTCATCAACATTTCCACTGCTTTCTGCAACCACTACATTGTTGGAGGCGGCGCTTGCTTCCACAGGGTTTATTTTCCAATTTACTTGTACTGCCGCCAACAGGCACAGGGTAATAGCAATTAGTTTTTTCATTGTTATTCTCCTTTTACTTTTATTTTGTGCGCACGTTAATGTCATTATACCTCTTAATTTGGGGAAACACCATATAATCTCAGGTAATAAAAATTTACCTGAGATTATATGGCGTTCTATTATTTTCCATGTTATGCTGGTATTAAAGATAAAAAGCGCGCGACTTTCTATTTTAATTACAAATAATAGTAAAAACGAAAGGGGTGTATTTATGAGAAAGTTTTTAAGTTTTCTTATAAGCATTAGCTTATTAACCACATTTTCTGTTACTGGATTTGCTGACAATGAAGTATTAGATTCCGAACCATCGGCAGAGGACTTCTATGGTACTGAACGCGAGTTCAATTTTGATGAAACCGCCCCAGTAGACAGAGCAGCTTTTTATGCTGAAGATGGTGATACTGTATGGTATTTTGGGGATGATATTTTTATTTTGCACAAGGACAAAGAAATCATTAAACAGAACGCACTGACTGGTGAAGCTGAAACAATTTATTCTGATGCAGGCACTTTGGATGATGTGTACCTTGAGCCTGAAATGGCATATATTATGAAAGGACATACAATTTATCGTTTGCACATTCCAAGCCGCACTATGGAAGAAGTTTTCCATGATGAACTTCTTAAAGACATGTTTCCTATCTCCAACAATAAATTTAGAGTAAGTCTTACAAGTCCAAAATGGCTTCATTATTTGGAAGAAACAGGTGACAACGAAAATACAGTTGGTATTCCTGAACTTGACCTGTACATTGTAGATTTGCTTACAGGAGAGAAGACTCCCACTCTTGGGTACCGCGGCACTGAAACCTCAAAGCTGCCAAAAGCAGTTTCAACCGGTTCTTATGGTTCTGGTACCTATTTTACTAAAAATGGAAAAGCATGCAATGCTGCAGGCAGTTTAAAATGCCATACTAATGATAATTGCACATGGGATGCCAACAGCCCCAACGCAGCACTATGCAACTGTAAGATTTATGGCAGTGCTATTCAGTGTATGGGCTACGCAAAATATATATATGCCCAGAATGTTGGCGGTTCTTGGGGCAATAAAGAAGATTTCAGCTATCAGAACACCAACAGCGAACAGCGTAAAGACGCAGAGAAAAGATTAAAGGAATTGGTTGAAAGCCTTCCAGTTGGTGCACATATCCGACTTCGCGGAACACACTCTGTAGCCGTTACAGGAACAGACAGCACTGGCTTTACAGTTATTCAGGCAAATGCAGACGGCCTTAATTGTAAAGTAACAACTGGTTCCTATACTTATGCAGATCTTGTTACCGGTGGAAAATCTATTTCTGTAAACAGATAAGCAGCATTTGCATTGTTATCCGTAACAACCTTTGGCTGAAAGGGGGAAAAGAAGATGAAGTTCCTGTGTATTTTTTTATGCAGCCTGTGCTTGCTGAGCGCCTGTACCTCTGTTCCAACAACTTCACCCAGCCTATCCGCCGACCCTGACCGGGCGCAGCTGGAGCAGTATTTGCAGGAAAACATGGGGAAAGAATATGTTGAGGCTGTTTTTGATGAGGAAGACACCACAGAAAAAAGGGCTTTTGTAGAAAAGAATACACTTTTTTGGCGCAAAACAGATGGCAGCCCAGTTGCCTTAGCCGATTATGTTTCAAGCTATCAGCGAATCTCGGAGCAGAGCGCTATTGTTGTTCACAGAAGCACATTCATTTCCCTTTTGGACATCCAGCAGGGCATCCTGGACACCTTATGCAACACCCAGGATTTTGGTGATTTGCATAGACCCATTCAGCAAATACGCACCAACGGCACCCTTCTCTACTTCAGCACGAAAGACCAAATATACCGGTGCTTTCTGCCCACCAAGACGGTGGATCTTTTGGCAACAGACAATATGATGCGTACCAGGCCCATGGTGGAACCTCTTACTATAACGGATGTTGTTTGGGCCTCCTATAATCCTGTTTGGTTGAAAGCGTGCTATGAACTGGGCAGCAGTGACAATGTCTATAATATTCAATCTGAATTCTACAATTTTTATGACACCCAAACCGGAAAAATTTACACCTGGGTGCCGGAGAATGCAATGCAGGAATATAAGATAGAAGGGGCAAAATTTTATTACCAGCAGCGCAAGGCGGAAAGCAGGGGGCATAACCAGTAATTTAAAGTTTCCCTATTATAAGTTAATCCCTGGTTACAGCCTTGTAACCAGGGGTTTTGTACACAACAAGAAACTTCCTTTCAATGTAACACATTATTATGAAAAATTTTTGTTGCGTAAAATGCTGTGGTGTAGTTTTCATATATGTGGTATGCTGGACTAAAGATAAAAAGCGCACGACTTTCTATTTTTAAAAGTATTACAAATATCTTAGGAGGTAAATTCTATGAAGAAAAACAGTGCAAAAAAGGTTGTTAGTTCAATTTTGCTGGCAGCAATGACAATGAGTATGTCTTTAAGTGCATTTGCAACACCCGCAATAACATTTGATGAGGCAAAAAATTACCTGCTCAATTACAGTATAACTGAAACCGACTCCGATGGAGATGAATGCACTACATACTACGTTTTTGATTCCGAGGATAAATTAAACAACGCCGCAAATTATATTGTTGAAAATGGCTTGGATGCTTTTAATCACGTAGTAAATGAAACTATTAACGATGTTGTAAGTAAGGAACCTAAAATTGAAGCAAGAGAAACAGACCCAGCTATTGCATATGAAACTGTTTCTGGAGATGGAACACATTATGTAAGCGCAGAGGCCTATGGCTATTCTAGTTTTCCAACACTTGGTGCAATTCAATACATAGTGGAACTGTCCTATAGAGCAACTGTAAAAGGTGGTAAATTTACTAGTGTTTCTAGTGCAAGTGTAGATTTCCCTGTTATTGATGTATCAGGTAGCTACGGAAAAATTTCTCTCCCTTCCTACTGCAATAATACTAGCTGTGGTGTTACTGCAAATTATACTATCACTAAAAGTATTGATATTCCATTAGGAGATGGCTCTTTTACAATCAAATCTGAATCCGATAAAGAAAACTTTGCGCTTATAACAAACTTAAGATAACTTTAATAAAAAGGAGTGGCGTTTTCCACTCCTTTTTATTAAATAATTGTAGTTAATTATTCAATATGGTATAATAACCGCAAAGCGGTTATTATATTTCAATGCCCCAAGTGCTCGCCCCCGCTGGCGTTGCCAGCTGTTGCAACCGCACTTGATGGGCAATTATACCATTACGCTTGCGCTTCATGGTATAATAACCGCAAAGCGGTTATTATATTTTAAAATGGCCGAGACGAACTGTTCGCTTTGCTCACTGCCCCATAGCCAATTATACCACTGCGCGCGTTGCGCTTTGTAGTATAATATTAAAACAAGTTTTAAAAGGAGGATAACATAGTATGAACAAAATAAAACAGTGGAACAAAACAAAAAAAGCTGTTTTGGCGTTGAACCTTTTATGTTTGGTGGTTCTGCTGGCCTATTCCATTACCTTTTTTGTGATCAACCAAATATGGCAGCCAGGAAACCTGCCCCAGGGTGCCATGCACACCCGTATGGCGTGGCGGCAAATTGTGGATAACATTGCCTTTGCCGCCACAGCTATTTATCAAA
>CAJTSZ010000077.1:8468-11087 GCA_910578755.1 uncultured Oscillospiraceae bacterium
GAGGCTTGTTTTTTATTTATTGGTTGTTTCGCGGGAAAATAACCATTCCCGTTACCCGCCTTTTGCTATACTTTGGGGCCCAGCTGTGCGGGATGCTTTTGTGTACCATCCCATTTGGAATGATTGATAGTACCACCTCGGTTGCCACTTACATCTTTCCCCTGTGGAACATTGGCAGCTGGGCTATTATTTTTCTGCTTTTCACAGTAGGGATGCAGGTATATTGGCAAATAAAGGGGCAAGCAAAATGAACAAAACTGTTTTAATGCTGGTAACTCTTATCTTTGTCTTGATAGGCTGCTGCCAAGGCAAAGGCGTGGAGGAAAAGCAGGTACTTGCTAGTTATGCTCCACAAATACCAACAAGCCAAACACTGCCATACTTTGAGGGGTGTGCGCCCGGGCCCCTGCCCTGGGCAATTTTACACGAAGAAAAGGTACAATGGGGAAATGCGGACGACCCCCTGCGCCAATATGATGAATTTGATGGTGTATTCCAGGGGGAATACACCATCTGCCTAAATGACGCAACTACATACAGGGGGACGGTTTCACAAGAACTGCTGGCTGAACTGTGTGTGCTTACGCCGGAGCCGGGGCCCAAGCTGCCACAGAAAAAGGAACCGTATATTCTCCTTGACTTAAAAGCGGATGAGGGTTTGCGCCAATACGCCTTTTACCAAAACGGCGATATTTATACGGTGCAGGGCCATTCCACTTACTTTTTGGGAACAGACGCCTTTCCTTTAAGCTGCTTACTGGCGGAGATGATAAATACTTTACAGCAGGAAATTCCCGAAAGCGAAACAGGGTTTCCCCCTTATGACCAGGGCTTTCCCCCCTTGGAGGAGTGGGCTGTCAGCAATGCACAGCCCTATCCTTTTTCTGCGGACTGCAAAATTACCATACTTTCTGCTGATGACTACGGCCGCAAAATATGGACAGATGCGGAAAATACAGAGGGGTTTTTGGAGCTTTTAAAGAGCGTCCAAGGCTTTCCCCAGGAGCAATTCCAAGTGATGATGGGCACCGGCTACTATGAATTTTGCATTGTGGAAAAGGGCGAGCCCCACTACTATTTTTACAGCGGCGAATATCTTGTGGACTATTACCAGGGGGCTATTTGGAAAACTGGCGGCAGCGATTTTAAGACCAGGTTTCTTTTCCTTTATGCTGGCGAATTGAGCAGGACAGGTTTTTGATAACGAAATTATGGTATAGCAAATTTAGGGGGATAAGATGATGGAGAAGAAAAAGATTTTACTTTAGGTGAACCTTTTGTTTTTTGCCGCGTTGCTAGGGTTTTCGGTTACTTTTTTTATGAACAATATAACGTGGGAGCCAAATAACGCGCCCATTGAAGCGGCCTATGCCCACATAGGGCAAGGAAAGGCTATTTATAGGATTGGCCTTGGGGCCACAGGGATTTACAAAATAGGGCATTTGGCTTTATTATACTTCTTTTTAACCAAAAAAATCACCTTTTCCCTGCCCCAAATTTTGCTGTACTTTGCAGCCCAGGCTGGTGGGATTTTGCTGTGTACTGTTCCCTTTGGGCTGCTGGACCCTGCCTATGCTGTTATAAACTATCTGGAGCCTTTGTTGAACATGGTGGTTTTCTTTGGTGTTTTGATTGTTTTTATGGCAGGCGTGCAAATACATCGAAACATTAAAGGGAGTTAAATTTACCTGAGATTATATTGTGTTTGGTTTACAGATATGTTATTATTGATATTAAAGATAATAAACCTGCGTTCTTTCAAAGGGGGAGGGCCTATGTATCAATATTTTTCAGAGCATATACAGGATCATCTTTTAAAACATAAATCCAGCCTACTGCTTACTGTATGGGTTTTTATGCTGTTTTCTGCTTTGGGAGTTTGCTGGAAGTTATTTTTAGACGATTGTTTTTGGATTTTAAACGCGGTACAAATTATTTATATTTCCGCTGCCTTAAAAACCAGTGGAAAGGAAACCAATACAGCCATAAGCGGCAAAAAGGCTGCTGCTATTGCTGGATTGGAGCTGCTGGCATTTGCTGCCCTTGCTGCTTTATTCCGGTTTATGCCAAACCTTGGGATGATTCCAAACTATATGAAGTCAAAGGTGTTTACCCTGCTTATCCTTTGCTTTTTGGTGCTGGCCTTGGCTATTTTCCTCCGGCAGGTATTCCGGGGAACAAGCCCCTTTTCGCCTTTTATGGTAAACCTATTTGCTTTTGCCTCCACCCTGGTTGTGTTAAGGGCCAACCAATATGTACTGTCCCCAAGTATGGAGGCGGCCATGGAGCAAATCCTTTGGTCCTGCTGCATTACGTATTCCATTCACCTGCTGTTTTTGGGGTGTAAAAAAATATTGCCATAAAAAAAGATAGCCTGGATACAGGCTATCTTTTTTTTGGAAGTGTGGGGATGTTGTTGGCTGGAGGGCCCCTATAACCCCAGGGGCTATATTTCTTTTGGGGTGTTAGCTCCCCAAAAGAGGTACAGCCTACGGCTGGCAGCCCTCTACCCTGCCCTCGTAGCGGTTGGCAGGGACAAAGCGTTCCACGGCCACAATGTAAGGCGGGTTTTTCTTGTTGAGCAGGTTATATTTATAAGAATTATAGGTATGCTTATCC
>CAJTSZ010000078.1:0-9738 GCA_910578755.1 uncultured Oscillospiraceae bacterium
CCAAGTGGTAAGGCAGAGGTCTGCAAAACCTTCACCCCCGGTTCAAATCCGGGTGTCGCCTCCAAAGAATAAAAACGACTGCCGTTTATGGCAGTCGTTTTTTGCTGCGCTAAAATAAAAAAGGCGGGTACTTGGGGCAACTCCCATAAAGAAGCCAACACCCACTGGAAAGAAGTTGCTTTTCAGCGGGCGTTACTTTATAATGAACTCATCAGCAAATTGGGATTTGAATGTTTGGAGAGGGGAAGGAAAATGAATGTTTCGTTATTTTCAAATCAATATCTTGTTCGAAAGATGCGTGCCGACGATGCAGCGGAAGTATACACATTATGCTATAAAAACAGTTTATACTATCAATACTGTCCACCGTTTGTATCAGAACAGAGCATTATGAATGATATGAATGCGCTCCCACCCAACAAGGAAATGTGCGATAAGTACTATCTGGGGTTTTATGATGGGGAAAAACTGATTGCTGTGATGGATTTCATCATGGCCTATCCGGATGAATTAACAGCCTTTATTGGATTTTTTATGACGGATGTGTCCATACAGAATACTGGAACAGGGAGCAAGATTATCAATGACCTGTGTGCTTATCTGTTCCGTATTGGGATGGCGAATGTCCGCCTTGGTTGGGTAAAAGGGAATCCTCAAGCAGAACATTTTTGGCACAAAAATGGTTTTAGAGAAACAGGAGTTACATATGATACGGAAAACTATACTGTAATTGTCGCCCAGCGAGGTTTATAAATTCCAGTTTATTGATCTCCCCCACGGGCACCTTCCCCGAAAGTGCCATAGTGGGTTATAAAGAAGTTAATGGCAAGACAGACCGTTGCGGCCTGCCTTGCCATTAACTTCTTTATGAAGCCTTACCCTCTAGGGGAAGTTTATTTTAGCATTCTTCCCATTCTTCTATGTCTTCCTCGTCAATAAAATCGTACTGGTTTTCCATAAGCATTTCCAAATAGCTGTCAAAGCTGTCTGCAATAACCACAAGTTCATCCGGGTCGTGGAGGTAGCGTACAATCTGCCCCTTTTTTCCCTTGGCAGAGGGGGTAAAATCAATAAAAAGCTGGGAGGAGCCGCCGTTGTTCATGCAGTCCGAAAAATGCAGCCAGCAAAGCTGCTCAAAGTTATCGGTAATACCATCATCCACAGGAATGTCGTCATATTCGCGGTAAATCAGCTCATCGCCCCAAACTTTAAAATTGTCCTTTGTTTGCATAATTTGCTGGGCGGACAGCAGGTAGTAGGGGAACCCCTCTAAATCGGAACCCAAAAACAGCTGGTGTACCGTATTTTCGCCGTATTTTCTCCAGTAGGTGCCATCCACAATTTGAAGTAACTGCACCAGGCTTTCAGGAATATCGGGGTACATGGCCCGTAGTTTTTCTATGTCTTCTGCGGCTGCGCCGTGGCTGGTTTGCTCCAAGAACTGCCACTGTTTTTCCCCGCCCAATTCATAATAAGTCCTTTTTAAGCCTTCCACATATTTTTGAGCAATTTTCATATATAGTCCCCTCCATTAGCTTATTTGCTGCCCTGATTATAACACAAGGGCAGCTTTTCTTCAAATTCCATAGCCTGCTTTATTATTTTAATAAAGCATTTTCTTTTCCATTGCGATTTTTAGCTGTTTAGGATATAATGTTTAATGTAGGGAATAAATTAGTCCCTCAAAATTTCCCAGGCCCCTTTTATTTCCCATAGTTTGTTGGGCCGTTAGGAGGATTTGCAGTGGATGATAACAACAAAATAGATTATGAAAAAGAACTAAATGACGCGGTGCAGTACGCGGTGCGCAGCGGTGATTTTTCCAAGCTGAAGGATACCCTTGGCAGTTCCATGCAGGGTATTGTGGGGGAAGTGGGGAAGTCCTTTTCCAGTGCAGCGGGGGAGGTAAGTAAATCTTTCTCCAGTGCGGCGAAGGATTTTTCCGCGGCCATGAAGGAAGCCTCCCAGGCGGTAAAGAATGCTGGCGCTGCCAAGCCCAACCTGAGCCAAGTAAGCAGGAAAAGCCGCGAAGGCTACGCTCCACCTACCTACATGGTGGAAAAGCCAGCAACCACAGCCCTAGCAAAAAGGACCCCTGTTTTGCCCTCCGGCGGCTGTATTGCCATTTTTGTCCTTGGCATTTTGGGCACCATTTTTACCGCGCCTGGGGTGATTGTTGGCCTGATTCTTTCTGCCATAGATGGTTTTAGTATCGGTGGCGGTTTGCTGACGGCGTTTTCTACCCTGATGGCAGGCTCTATTTTTATGATTGTTAAAGGCAGCCAGGGCATGGGGCGGACGGCCCGTTACAAAAAGTACTGGCGCCTGCTGGCTCAAAAGGGCTTTTGCAGTATAAGCAGCCTGGCCCATGAGGTGCGCAAGGGCACAGAGTTTGTTTTAAAGGATATTTCCAGCATGTTCCGCAAGGGCTGGTTCCCAGAAGGGCATTTGGATGAAAAGCAAACCTGCCTTATTTATGGGCAGGAGCTGTACCAGCAGTATTTGGCCACCCAGGCGCAGCAGAAACAGCTTTTGCTGGAGCAGGAAAAGCGCCAGCAGGACACATCCGGCATTTACGCCGTGGTGGATGCCGGCAAGGAATGGATAGCCCAAATACGCCGGGCCAACGATAAGCTGCCAGGGGAGGTAATTTCCAATAAGCTGTACCAGCTGGAGGATGTTACTACCCGCATTTTTGCCTATGTGGAGCAGCGGCCGGAAAAATTGCCTGATATTCGCCGTTTTATGGAATACTACCTGCCAACTACCATAAAGCTGGTGAACGCTTACTGCGAGTTTGAAGGGCAGCCAATCCCTTTAGAAAGCGTGCAGCAAAGCAAAAAAGAGATTGAAGAAAGTTTGGATACCATTAACCAGGCCTTTTTAGCCCTGCTGGATAATTTGTACCAGGATGACGCCATAGACATTTCCACAGATATTTCCGCTTTAAAAGCGATGCTGGCCCAGGAGGGGCTTTCCCAAAATAAGTTTGGCGAATAATTGTTTATATACCCGTTTGCTCTTGGCAGGCTGGAAAATAAAATAACGAAGGAGATTTTTGTTATGAATGAAGAAATAAAGGGCATTCCCGTTTTAACATTAGAACCCTTTGAAGGCGAAGCCCCCGCCGCGCCCCAGATTGAAAAAGAAAAAGAGGTACAGCAGGCCATGGCGGTAGTAGAGCAGGCGGCAGTGCTTAGCCCAGAGGAACAGAAGGCTGTAGATGAATTTGCAGAAAAAATTCAGCTGACTAACTCTGCTATGGTGCTGCAATACGGGGCCGGCGCGCAGAAAAAAATTGCAGATTTTTCTGAAACGGCTTTAAGCAATGTGCGCACAAAGGACCTGGGCGAGGTAGGGGAAATGCTTACCTCCATAGTAACCGAGTTAAAGGACTTTGAAAAGGAAGAGGAAAAAGGGTTCCTTGGCTTTTTTAAACGCGGTTCCGATAAGCTGACGGTGATGAAAGCCCGGTACGATAAAGCGGAAACCAACATCACCCGCATTTGCAGCACCTTGGAAAAACATCAGGTACAGCTACTGAAAGACGTTGCCATGCTGGATAAAATGTACGAGATGAATAAGGCTTATTTTAAAGAGCTTTCCATGTATATTTTGGCGGGGAAAAAGAAATTAAACCAGGTTCGTTCCCAGGAGCTGCCGGCCTTGGTGGAAAAAGCAGCCCGTACTGGATTGCCGGAGGATACCCAGGCGGCCAACGACTTGGCCTCCATGTGCGACCGGTTTGAAAAGAAAATTTACGACCTGGAACTTACCCGCACTGTTTCCATTCAAATGGCGCCCCAAATTCGGTTAATACAAAATAACGATACCCTGATGACGGAAAAAATACAGTCCACTTTAGTTAACACAATTCCTTTGTGGAAAAGCCAGATGGTGCTGGCCCTGGGCGTGACCCACTCCCAGCAGGCGGCCCAGGCCCAAAGGGAAGTTACAGATATGACCAACGAACTGCTGCGCAAAAATGCCGCCACCTTAAAGATGGCGACGGTGGAAACAGCCAAAGAATCAGAACGGGGCATTATTGATATTGAAACCCTTCGGATAACAAACGAATCCTTAATTTCTACCCTGGACGAGGTAATGCGTATTCAGCAGGAGGGCCGCACCCGCCGCCGGGAAGCAGAAGCGGAGTTACAGCGCATAGAAAACGATTTAAAACAAAAAATGCTCAGCGTAATACAATAAGCGCATAAAGGCCGCCCAAAATGGCGGCTTTTTATACATGGGCGGGGGGCTTTGCGTGGGGACCTATTGGCAACCTGTAATAAAAATGGGGGGATGAAGAATAGCCAAGGACAATAAGCTGGCAAAAAACGCTACTGCGGCGGGCGCCATGGATATTATAGAAAAAATACATTGGTAAGTGAGGAGCATTACGATGAAACAGTGTTTAATTGTTGTAGATTACCAAAACGATTTTGTATGCGGTTCCCTTGGTTTCCCCAAGGCTGCCGCCTTGGAGGAGGGCATTTGCGCTAAAATTGCCCAGTACAGGGAACAGGGCGGGGATATTATTTTTACCCTGGATACCCACCAGGAAAATTACCTTGCCACCCAGGAGGGCAAAAAGCTGCCTGTTTCCCACTGCATTGAGGGGACACAGGGCTGGCAGCTTTACGGCAAGGCTGCCCGGCTGTGCCGCCCGGAGGATATTCAGATAAAAAAGCCCACCTTTCCATCCCTGGAGCTGGCAAACCTGCTGAAGGATAAGGCTTACGACAAGGTAGAATTAGTGGGCGTTGTTACAGATATTTGTGTTATAGCCAACGCAGTTATGGTAAAAGCCGCCCTGCCAGAAGCGGAAATTGTGGTGGATGCAGCCTGCACCTCCACAATGGACGAGGGTTCCAAGGAAAAGGCCCTGGATGTGATGCAGTGCCTGCAAATTACGGTAATGAACCGGTAAACTGCCCCCAGGCAGGGTAAAGTGAAGAAATATTGCATACAGCGTTGTAACCGTATTGGAAATATGCTAAAATATATTGGGTTTATAACGAATGAGAGGAGATTATCCCATGTCAGGACATTCTAAATGGAGTACGATTAAAAGAAAGAAAGAAAAAACAGACGCCCAAAAAGGCAAAATTTTTACCAAAATTGGCCGTGAAATTTCTGTTGCAGTTCGTGAAGGTGGGGCAGACCCTGCAAACAACGGCAAGCTGCGGGATTTAATTGCAAAAGCAAAGGCCAACAATGTGCCAAATGATAATATTGACCGTATTATTAAAAAGGCTGCTGGCGACGGCGATAAAAATACATATGTGGATATGGTGTACGAGGGATACGGCCCCTGCGGTGTTGCCGTTATTGTGGAGGCCCTTACAGACAATAAAAACCGTACTGCTGGAGACCTGCGCCATTATTTTGATAAATGCGGCGGCAATTTGGGCCAAACTGGCTGCGTGTCCTTTATGTTCAGCGAAAAAGGCATTATTGTGATTGATAATGAGGATGAAAAATATACAGAAGACCAAATTATGGAGGACTGTATGGAAGCCGGCGCCGATGACTTTGAGTTCAGCGGTTCTATTGTGGAAATTACCACAGACCCTGCGGTGTTCCGCGAGGTGCGCGAGGCATTGGAAGCCAAAGGCTACTCCTTTGTAGAGGCTGATATTCAAAAAGTTCCTTCTACCTACACAAAAATTGAGGACCAGGAGCTGGCCGACAAAATGCAGCGTTTGCTGGATATGCTGGACGATAACGACGATGTTCAGGAAGTGTTCCACAACTGGGAACAGCCGGAAGAGGAAGAATAGGGAGCAAAAGCCCAGGTCTATTTTTAGAGGAGAGGCTGTACACCGTTTTGCAAGAATAGAAAGGGGCAGCAGCAGTGAAAGAGGAATGTTTGATTTGCAAACAGCCATTGGAATACTTGGAGGAGAGTATTTTAATGGAGTGTGCAATTTGCCATAAAAAAGAGGAAAGCAAAACCCGCTGTATTAGCGGGCATTACGTGTGTAATGACTGCCATACCCAGGGAATGGATAGCATGATTGGTTATTGCCTGAGTGAGCACAGCAAAAACCCCATTGAAATTATGGATAAAATAATGTCCCTGCCCTTTTGCCACATGCACGGGCCCGAGCACCACGTTATGGTGGGCGCTGCGCTGTTAACGGCTTACCGCAATGCAGGGGGAGAGCTGGAGCTGGAAAAGGCGCTGCTGGAAATGTACCGCCGGGGCAAGGAAGTCCCTGGGGGAGTCTGCGGCTTTTGGGGCGCCTGCGGCGCGGGAATCAGCACTGGTATTTATATGGCAATTATCACAAAATCCACGCCGCTGGCAACAACAGCATGGGGATTATCCAACCGAATGACTGCGAAAGCCCTGGGAAGCATTGGGGAAATTGGCGGGCCCCGCTGCTGCAAGCGGGATTCCTACCTGGCCATAACAGAAGCAGTAAAATTTACAAAGGAAAACTTAGGTGTTGCCATGGAAATTGGCAATGTTTCCTGCACGCGTTCCAGCCAAAACAACCAGTGTATTCAAAGGGCCTGCCCCTTTCACCCTTAATGCCAAAGCAAAAAAAGCCCCCCGGCTATGCCGAGGGGCTTTCTGTTTATTTTGGGCGGCGGCCATATTCGTTTTCCAGCCACTGCAGCAGCAGGGCAATACCTTCATTGCTTAAGGGGAACTGTTCCTCTGCGGCAATTTCACTTTTTTCGCTGCACATTTTTCCATACCACACTTGGGCACAAAGCTGTTCTTTAGGGGTTAGCTTATAATTGAAGTTGTGCAGGCTGCCGGTGTAACTGTTCCCACTGGTGAAATAATCCAGCGGGAGGAGGGAAAAAAGGCTGTTTGCCATAAAAAACTTCCTTTCACAGATAATTTATGCAGTAATTTATGATAAATTAACCACTATTATTGTAACAAAAGCGAAGGCTTTCGTCTATAGATTATATTATGGCAATGCCTTAATTAGGAGGGAACCTTTATGAAAAAACAGCCCTTTTTCTATTTGGTAATTTTTGCCAGCCTTGTGGCAGCTGCTGCTTTTACCGGGTGCAGCGAAGCCAAAACAGGGGCAGACAATAATATTCCCGTGCCGCCAATTACTGTAGAAGAACCGCCCCTTGGGGACAGGATTCCCATGATTATGGTAGATGGAACCCTTTACTACGATACTGGTAGGGAAAGCACCCTCCAGCACACTTGCGGCACCATGGACGGGGAGGTTACCTCGAAGGTAGACCAAAGCCAGGTGCCTACAGAGGACAACCAGTCCAATTTTGGTACAGGGTTTGGGTACCAGTATGGGGCGGAGGGTACCATTGAAGTGTATATGAACGAAAAGTGGTTTGTATTTGAAAGCAGGGAGGACACTGCCGGGGAAGCTGCAGGGAGCCAAAAGAAGCTGCCGGATTTATGAGGAGGA
Source organism: uncultured Oscillospiraceae bacterium (assembly GCA_910578755.1). Classification (GTDB taxonomy): domain Bacteria; phylum Bacillota; class Clostridia; order Oscillospirales; family Ruminococcaceae; genus Negativibacillus. Next base: position 7,407 of record CAJTSZ010000078.1, read on the forward strand.
TTGCCCAAGGCAGAGGAATCGGTGATTTCTGACCTTCAGCTATTAGAGGATTCCTGGCTGCAAACTCCCTCTGAGGACCCGGCGGAAACGGTGCGCAGCGCTATTGAAGCTCAAGCCCAAAAGGAATACACCATAGCTGTGCGGGTGGAGTATGCCCAGGTGGATGAGGAGGAAACCGCCCGCGCCGCAAAGGAGTATTCCGGCAGCGATTTGGCCAAGTCCCGCGGCTGGTCCGAAGGCTACTTAGCGGAGCACTTTGTGGCTGTCCGCGCCAGGTACTATGCAGAGTATGACCATGTTAAAACCTTTTTGGATGACGGCAACCTGGAACAATGCTTCTACCTAACCAGGGATTTGGTAACCGGAAAGTGGGCCATAGAGGAAAACACCTCCCCATACCCGGCCTCTTGCCCGGAGCCCCGCCCCCAGCCGGTGCAGCTCCCTAACCCTATTATCACTGTGGAAACCGCGGCGGAAATGGAGCAGTACCTGGACTTTCCCGTGCCGCTGCTGGACAAAGAGGCAGAAGCTTACACTGTGCTGGTGACAGATAATATCCCTGCCATGGGGCAAGTGAATTATGTTGATGGCAGCCAGTTCCGGGTACAGTACGGCAGCGGGGACATCAGTGGCATTTACGGCGGCACCTTAGAGGAAACGGGGGAAATTGATGGCGTTGCCGTTTCTTACTACAAATATGCAGGTACAGATTCGGCAATTACCTATGCCCTTTGGGAGCAAAACGGCTTTACCTACAGCTACATCTACACCGCCGGGGGCAAAGGGGATGTGGGAAAGCTAATTCAAAAATAAGGGGGCAGCGCATTGAAACGGAAGAAAATAATACCGAATATGAATATTGAAATACCTCAGGAATACCGCCAATCCCTTGTGCCTTATCCAAAGGAAATGTTGGAGCCGATGAATTTGCCGGAGGAAACCTTTGGCTTTTTGACCCAGGTTGGATTGCCCCGCCGCGCCAGCTGTGAAATCACGCCCAATGTCCCTCTAAAATTCTTTGAAGCGCCCTATGTGCAGCCCCATGCCCACCTGCAAAATACATTTTTATATGTTGGCTCTATGGAAAGCATGGGGCTGATAGCTATAGATGTAAAGAACCAGGGGGTTTTTCAAATACAGGAAATAGAAAACGACCTTTGGGTGCCATGGGTAATGAATGACAGCATTAAAGGGTTTGTGGAGTGCCTGGGGCTTTGGCTGTCCTTTTACCCTCAGCTTAGGGAAGAAGTTGGGCGGCAGCTGGCGCAGGACCAAAGCTTCAGCCTGTTTGACCATGAGGAGCTGTACCAGCCTGTTCTGCAAAAGATGAAGGAGGCGGACCTCAAGGGCCTGCGGGAATACAAGTTTTTTTGGCGCAGAATGTGCCAGCCGGATATTGTATAGAAAATTGCCGCTATACAAAAAAACCAGCCCCAAAGGGGCTGGTTTTTGCGCGATTATAACGGCAGGGGAGAGGCTACGCCGTTTTTTTCCACACACCCACGGCAGAAAGCAAATAATACCGAAAGCGTTCAATGGGGTTTAGTTCGTATACTGGGTGGCCGTTGCTGCGGGTTTCGGGCAAGGCCATGGTATAGCGGCGCTGGCCGCCGATTTTCATGGTGTTTATAGCCTTCCAGCCCTGGCCGGCAAGCTGCTCCATTTGCTGCTGTGTGCAGGCAAGGCGTATGTCCTTGTAGGAAGCTATCATAATTTCTTCGTTCATTCCAATTCCTCCATTTGTTCTGCCCGGCCTTCTACAAACCAGCGGTTTTCATCTAAAAATAAATACCGCTGGCGCCCTGCTATTCGCACTGTAAAGCGCAGCCCGCCTCCGCCAATTTTGGTGCTGGCAGCCCGCCGCACATCTAAAACCCGGTCCACAGCAAAGGCACGGCCATCTTCCCAGCCAATTTGCAGGGGGGTAATATTTCCAAAGGAGTCATAAAGGGCTTTCACGTCCACATATTTTTTTACATAATACATTTTAGGAGCCCCTCCCACTTTTATTTGATATAGAACGTCTGTTCTTTTTCTATATTATAGCTTTCTCTGGCTTTAAAGTCAATACAAAAACGAAAATTTGTTCTTTAAAAATAGTTGAGCAAAGCGAAACTATTTTTTTGTGCATAAGGCAGAACGGGGCGCGGGCTACTTGTGCAAAAAGAAAGCCTGAAAGCGCCCCTTGCAAGTTTTTTGGTTTTGCCATCAAAACTTGGAGGAAGCGTGTATCTGCCTGCACATTAAATTTTTAAAGCAACAATTAAAATTTTCCCAGCTTTTTGCTTGAAATAAAGGGTAGAATAAATGAGTTGATGGGGTAGTTGCTGGG
>CAJTSZ010000078.1:9785-10238 GCA_910578755.1 uncultured Oscillospiraceae bacterium
ATTTTGGCGGAGGTATAATATGACAGAAGATAAATGGGGCACCTGTAATGAGTGCGGAAGTGAATTTTTGAAATCGAGTTCTAAAATGGCGGCATTGTGTCCAGAATGTGCGCATATAATATATGGCTACCCAAATTGCAGCCATGTTTTTGAAAATGGCAGGTGCATATACTGCTATTGGGATGGAAGCAGGAGCGACTATATAAAGAGGTGCTTAAAATAAAGATTTCAAAGATATAATAACCGTAAAACGGTTATTATATCTTTGAAATGCCTTAAGCCCTGACTTCTTGCGGGGTGTTATCGCTCCCGCGCCCCCAAATGTTACAGCAAAGGTAAACCTTTGCTGTAACGTAGCAAGTTGGGCATAGCCCAACTTGTGCTTCTTTTCAACAGCGAAAGAAGTTTAACAAGAAGCGCCGTCGGGGTTGCACCCCTGGACCCCTTCCGCCC
>CAJTSZ010000079.1 GCA_910578755.1 uncultured Oscillospiraceae bacterium
AGAAGCCTTCTTTTGAACCACTCGCCTAGCGAGTGGTTTTCTTTATACAAAAAAGGAAGCCCAATAAAAGGGCTTCCTTTTTTTATCTTAAATTAATTTCCCAGAATACGGTTACAGCATCGCCGTACTGCTTCTGCTTCATAAAGCTTTCCAGCTGTGGGGCGCCTTTGGTCAGGTAGACCTCCACCCGCGCCCACTCCGGCGAAATCATCACCAGTTCATCCTTGCCAATGCAGCCCGATTGCTGAATTTCCCCCTGGATTTTCCGCAGCTGTGCCAATGTATAGGGGCATTCCCGGTATTCCAGGCGGGTCATTGCTGTATCGCTGTGCTTTTTAATGTAATCCAGGGTTTTGTTCAGCGCCGCACCGCCGCCGTTTTTGCAGTTGATTACCAGCTTGTTCTCGCTTACGGCATACAGCGGGCCCCTTTCCGTTTCCGCTACTTCTTCAATAATACGGTCCCGGGCCTGGATAGCGTCATGGTTGTCCTCCACCGGCGCCAAAATGGAATTGACAAAGGTAGCAGTATGGCGCAGTTCCAAAGCGCCGCTTGTTTCGTACTGCTTCAGGGCAGCCTGGGCCGCTTTCAGGTTCTTTGTCGTCACCAGGGCAACCACCTTGTTGGCTCTGCTCTCCACATCCACCCGGAAGCTAATTTCCGGCTCGCCCAGCTTTTCCTCCAGCAGCTTTTGGGCATCTTTTTTCACCTTGCCCAATTCGCTTAGGGTGTATGGGGCTTGGGCCGTATACAGGGGCACATCCTGATAATCCTTCTGCTTTTTGTAAAACTCCCACAGGCTGTCCCGGGCGGCCTTATCCTTTACATAGACATAAACCCCGTCCCGGTCAGAAAACACGCCGCCCCGCTTGCTTTGGGGAATGTTATCCACAATCAACTGGTGCAGCTCCTTAATGTGGGCAAGGCGCGCCTCTGCCTTATGCTGCGCCGTGGTTTCTGCCACTGCAACAGTCCCCTGGGCTGTCGCGCCCTCCGCCGCAAACGCCGGAACCGCCGCCGCGGCTGCCATGGCAAGGGCCAGCAAAATTGCTAATATTTTTTTCGACTTCATACTATACCTCCTTGCTTACAACAATGCGCTTTCTGCTTAAAAATAAAATTATTTTGTGGTTTTATCCTCTTGTAATAGCAATTACATTCAAATCCTTAGAAACATTAGCCCATTTGATGCCTGCACCACGAATTACATCGTTTTTATCGTAGTACCCGCCTTCAACAATTCCAACAATAGCATATGTACCATCACTATTTGTATAGCAAATTGCAGCCCCGCTATCGCCACCTTGTGGTGATTTTGCAAATGTAAATGCATCTTTTATGTAGTAGTTTGGTATCCCTCTGTCTTCATCGCCCCACCAGCCGCTTACATTTGTATCTAAAATCTTTGTGCGGCTAATAACACCACTTTTTGCACCAATTCCATCGTTTGACAAGGGTTAACACGGTTTTTCAAGGTTAAATCACCCGGTAATGGCTTTTTTGGAGTTTTGCAACATACTAAACCTATAGCGGTGCAAAAGGCCAACTGCCAGCTCCACAAAAAACTCCAAAGGACCTGCCAGTGTTCATAAATGGGGGCTGGCAAGGCCGCAGGGTGCAGGCGGGCTGACGCCCGCCAAAGCCGAGAACGCAGTCCAGCGCCTATTTAGGGGCGCCGGCAGGCGGGTTTACCCTTGTTAAGCGATGGTTTCATCCACATATTTACCTGCAACAGGTACATCATGTGTGGCTATTACTTTTCCATTTTGGGTTTTTCCTGTATGTAGCCGTGAACTTGGAATAAATGAAGCATCCGTTCTGCATTTTTGCGTTGAAGCGCTTGAACTTGTGCCGCCCACTAACACTTTAGACACTGTGCCCAAAAAAGCGCCGCCATACCAAGTTTGGTCGCCTACCTTGTATCCATGGCCACAAGTAACGTAGCCAATTTGCTGGTTTGGCCCTCCATAATCATAGCAGACAGAAGTAGCTAAGGTAGACCATCTATTTGTACTGCTTCTTACAGAGATCCAATCTCCTGCTACTACATCAGAAGCTCGAGCATTTTTATTTTCATCGGCTTGTTCGCTTGGGTCTAAAAAAGAAAAACCCCTCATTTCTCTAAGAACAATATTCTTCACAGGAGAAATTTCTTTAACCAATGTAACATCATAGGAGTCTGTATCTTCTACATATAATGCTATTGCATTTTCTTCCGTATTGATTCCTACGGCTTTCGCTCCAATTTCCTCCAATGAATTTTCAATAATTTCATGGGCATTAAGTAAATCGCTCATGGAATAGGTTACTTCTACAAAGTCCGCATCTAACCCACTTTGGGCAACTGTACGAGCCATTGCACCATTGGGAACCGAATCCTTGATTGCAATTTTTAGCTGCTCGCCTTCATAATAAAGCCCTGCATAGTCATTAGGATTCAAAGATTCTTCTAACTTAGATAATTCCCTTGTTCTGCAATCACAAATTCCTGTGATTCAGTTTCTGCAAATACTGGGATTGTCATAGTCATTGCCATTGAAGCAGCTAACAAAGATGTCAGTATTTTTTTCATTTTAATACCTTCTTTTATCATTAATATTCAAGTGATCACTTCACTTACAGTATATCCCAATTTTGTGAAATGTCAACGCTTAATTTGTTAACTTTCTTATTTTTCTTCCTTCTGCTGTTTAGGCCGGTCCTCCCTGTCGGAAAAACCGTCCACCTCGCCCCGTTCCATGGCGCCATAGAGCCGTTTTTTTAAGCCTGGGTGCTCCTTATCCATTTGGCGGAGCCATTCCTTTGTCCACTGGCGCTGGGTTACTCCATCGGCGGGGCATTTGCTTTTTACCACAGGCAAATTGTTGCGCCGCACTGTGTTGGTAATTAGGCTTTCTTCCGCCATTACCATGGGACGGATAAGAGTAAGGTCCTTTCTGCTTAAATAAGTTACCGGGGAAAAACAGCCAATGCGCCCCTCGTTAAACAGGTTCATAATAAAGGTTTCTACAGCATCGTCGTAGTGGTGGCCCAGGGCAATTTTGTTGCAGCTGTGGCGTTTGGCAGCGTCGTGGAGGCAGCCCCGGCGCATGCGGGCGCACAGGCTGCAGGGGTTGGTTTCCTGGCGGATTTCGAAGATGATTTTGCCAATTTCTGTCGGCACCACCTGGTACTCTACATCTAGTTGCTGGCACAGCTCCTGGATGGCGGTAAAGTCTGTTTCTATGCCGTCAAAGCAGTAGTCCAGGGTGATGGCAACCACCTGGTACGGGATGCCAATATACTCCCTCAGCTTGGCCAGGCCCGCCAACAGGGCAACGGAATCTTTTCCTCCGCTGACGCCTACTGCTATGCGGTCCCCCGGCTGTATCATGTTATATTTTTGAATGGCTTTTCGCATTAAGCCCATTAGTTTCTGCATACTTTTTCTCCCATATTTTTATTTTTTATTTGACTAAAGGGTGGCTTGGTTAACTTCCCTTTTTGTGAAAAGAAGAGAAGGCGGAATTATTCCGCCTCCTGCTCCCTTTTGTTTTTTCTGTAAGCAAGGTAATTTTCCAAAATAATAGTGGCCGCTACGGCGTCTATTACCTCCTTACGTTTTTTCCCTCGGGTATCCGTAATATTCAAATACCCAATGGCCGAAACCGTGGTGCTGCGTTCGTCCCATAAAACCACTGGTACTGTCAGCTTTTCCTCCAGTTGGCGGGCAAACTGGGCACAGTGCTCCGCCCGGGGGCCTACGGTTCCGTTCATGTTAATGGGATGCCCCACCACAACCAGCTCCGGGGCAAGCTCCTTTAGGGCGGCGGCTACTTTTTCCACCGCCTGCTGGAACCGTTTTTCCTGTATTACTCCCGCGGGAGAAGCCAGCATTTCCTGCTTGTCACAAATGGCAAGGCCTGTGCGGGCATCGCCAAAATCTACTGCTGCTATTTTCATATTACTGCTCCTGGGTTTTTCTATTTTTCTCTGCTTCCCCTAAGTCCCAGGAAATGAAATCCGCCTGGGAAAGGTGGTCGTGCTTATCCGCATAAATGAGTTGCGGCGCCAAATCCTCCCCATAAACAAATTTGGTAATGGAGGTGTTTGTGACAATATACCGCTGCATCTCCTTAAATGGCTTGCCGGAAGCATAGTGCAGGTAGGTTTGTATGGCAAAACCATGGCTTACCACCACAATGGTTTTGTTTTTGTTTTGGGCTACAATGTCCTCCATGGTTTTTGCCACCCTGTCATACACCTGGCGGGTATTCTCCCCGCCGGGGTAGGCCAAATCCACCGGGGAACCCAACATTTTCTGGAACACCTCCGGGTATTTCACCGGCAGGTCCGCCAGCTTCTCCCCTTCAATAACGCCGGCGTGGATTTCTTCCAACCCCTTTTGGGGAATAACCTTTACCCCTGGGTGATACTTTGCTACCAGCCGGGCGGTTTCATAGGCCCGGCTTAGGGGGCTGGTATAAATAATGTCAATGGGGTATTCCCTTAAAGCGCTGCCCAACAGCTCTCCCTGGCGGCTGCCCTGGGCGTTTAAGGGGTAATCTTTTGTGCCCTGGAACCGCTGCTCCAGGTTGCCATTGGTTTCTCCGTGGCGCACCAGGTATACTGTTGTCATTTATTCTCACTCCTACCTGTGGGCTTACGCAGCTCACACCTTCTTTTGGGGTTCCACCCCCTACTCTTTTATGTGAAAAGAATGGGGGAAGAAGCCGCCATTCAGCGGAAATATCCACTGAATGGGCAGCAAGTTCGCAAAGCAAACTTGTGGGTTCACTCCTATACCCCTTATTTGCTTGTGGCTCTCAATAAGCGGCGGTTGGCCATGCGTAGGGCTTGGGGCTGTGAAAGCCCCCAAAAAGGGGTGCCCCTTTACCTACCAGGGGCGCACAGTACCCACAATATCCGCTACGTTCTTTACACCGTGGCTGTCCAGCCATTGGTCCATACCTTCTATTACTTTAATTGGGGCCATAGGGTCATAAAACAGGGCTGCGCCCATTTGAATGGCACTGGCCCCTGCCATCATCATTTCAATGGCGTCCTGCCATTTTTCAATGCCGCCCATACCCACCACGGGGATTTTTACGTTGTTTGCCACCTGCCATACCATACGCACCGCAACGGGGAATACTGCCGGGCCGGAAAGGCCGCCTACATTGTTGCGGAGAATAGGGCGGCGGCTTTCAATATCAATACGCATACCCAGCAGTGTGTTGATTAAGGAAACCGCGTCCGCGCCCTGGGCTTCCACTGCCTGGGCAATGGAAACAATATCTGTTACATTGGGGGAGAGTTTTACCATCAGCGGCTTTTTGCAGTACTTGCGCACCTGGCGCACAATGCTTTCCGCGCTTTGGCAGCTGGTACCAAAGGCAACGCCGCCCTCCTTTACATTGGGGCAGGAGATATTCAGTTCCATCATATCAATACTGGTTTCGGAAAGGCGCTCCGCCAAACGGCAGTAATCCTCCACTGTGCTGCCTGCAATGTTTGCAATGAGCACTGTGTCCTGCTTTTCCAGGTAGGGCAAATCTTCCGCCAAAAAATGCTCCACACCGGGGTTTTGCAGCCCTACGCTGTTGAGCATTCCGCTGGGGGTTTCTGCAATGCGGGGAGGGGGGTTGCCCAGGCGTTCCGCATAGGTCATGCCCTTGAGGGACACGCCGCCTAGGCGGGAAAGAGGATACATATCTTCATAATCGCGCCCAAAGCCGTAGCAGCCGGAAGCGGTTATCACGGGGTTTTTAAAGGCTACCCCGGCCACGTTCACCTGTAAATTACTCATCAAATACCACCTTTTCTGCCTCGAACACCGGGCCGTTTTTGCAAACATGGCTGTAGGTTTCCCCGCCATCCTCTTTTTTTGTTTTGCAGGCACAAACAAGGCAGGCCCCTACGCCGCAGCCCATGCGTTCCTCTAGGGAAACCTGGCAGCGGATGTTATTTTCCCTGCACATTTTTGCCACAAACTTCAGCATAATTTTGGGCCCGCAGGCGTAAACAATATCCACCGGCCCCTGGGCAATGCGCTCCTTGAGCATATCGGTAACAAGGCCGTGGTGGCCGGCGGAGCCATCATCGGTACAGAGCATTACATTGCAGCCGTTAGCCTGAAAATCCTCCTGCAAAACAGCCAGGTCCTTGGTACGGAAGCCCAAAACTGCGGTGGCGTTGGCCCCGTAGTGCTTTGCCGTTTCCAGCATGGGGGGCACACCAATTCCCCCGCCTACCACAACGGCTTTTTTGTCCTTTTCCAACAGGTCAAAGCCATTGCCCAGGGGGCCCATCACGTCTATTTCATCCCCGGCTTTTGCTTTGGCCAGTTCCCTTGTGCCTTCGCCCCGAATATCGAACAAAATACGCAGGGTCCCTTTTTCCTTGTCCACCTCGCAAATGGAAATGGGCCGGCGCAGGGTAAAGCCTGGCACCCGAATATGTACAAATTGGCCTGCCCTTGCCTGCTGGGCAATTTGGGGGCAGTGAATGGTATAGTCCACCATGGCCCCCTGGCGGGCCTCCAAAATTTTGTAAATCCCTTGAATATGTCCCACTGAATTACAACCTCCCACGGCCTTTTGCAGGCCATTACATTAACGCCCAGCAACGAGAGCTATGCTGTTAGGGGTAATTTTAGCCCCCCAAAACCGTATTGCCCCTTGTTAAGCGATGATATTAGTTTTATTTTAAACGAAGGCAGTGGATTTTACAAGAGAGAACCCTACATTTTGTGCAGGGTTCTCTGCCTTATTTTAGGGATTATTTGATTTATTCTTTTTGTTTTTAGTGAGTGGTACTTCTAATCCGGTGCTGGCGGGGCCTGCATGGCCCAGACCCCGCCCCATTCTTTTGGAGGCATTAGCTGCCTCCAAGCCTGTGCTGCTGGGCCTGCGCGGCCCAGACCCCGCCCTATTTCTTTCTGTGAAGAAAGAAATAGGGCGGGGCTTGGGGCTGAAAGCCCCAACAGTACAAGGCCTGAAAATACCCGCATACTTCCAAAAAGAAAAACCTTACAGTGGGTACCCGCTGTAAGGTTTTGGCCCAGGTTTGGGAAGAAAATAATTTTTAAAAATTCCCCCTCCCCCTATTGCAAAATTTTATTTTTGCTGTATGATAAATAACGTCCTTTTGTTGCCAGGCGGCATACCCTGCGGCCGGGGCAAAGGGGCAGTCAGTCGCAAGTTCCTGACTTAAAAACACACTACGAAAGGAAAACTAAATAATGAGAAACCAAAAAACCAAGAAGATGGTAGGGAGCGCGCTGGTTGCTGCTCTCTATTTCGCCATGAGTTTGCCCTTCATGACGCTGAATTTTGGCGCGGTGCAGCTTCGGGTATCCGAGGCTTTTACCCTGCTGCCTGTATTTTCTCCCGGCGCCATTACCGGGGTTACTTTAGGCTGTGTGCTGGTAAACGCTTTTGGTGCTGCAACCAACGCCAACATTTTGGGGCCGCTGGATATCCTTATTGGTTCCCTGGCTACCTTTTTGGCAGCCCTTTGCACTTACCGGCTGCGCAATGTGCGCTTTAAGGGGCTGCCCCTGCTGGCTGCCCTGCCTCCCGTACTGTTTAACGCAGTAATTATTGGCCTGGAGCTTACTTTTGTTATTTCCGGCGGGTTTAACCTGCCCATTTTCCTCGTCAACGCCTTTCAGGTAGGGCTTGGGGAATGTATTGCCTGCTTTTGCCTTGGCATACCTATGTGCTATGCCCTGGAAAAAACAGGGGTTGACCGTAAAATATTTTAAACCAACAGAACTTGCACAGCAGCGCTTTGGCGCTGCTTTTTTATTTTGTGCGGGTAATTTTGCGTCCTTTCCTTTTTGTAGCACAGCTTTGCCCTGGTTCATAGAATAAAGCAGAGGCCGCCTTTTTTCATGAACAGGGGCCCCATTACATAAGGAAAGGCCGTACTGCTTATGACTTTTACCCTGCCCCTCAGCACCTTGCCTCCTTCCCCCCATTTGCTGCCCTGCGCTCCCCTTGCCTTTACCCCGCCAAACCTGCGCCCTCCTTTAGTACAAGTACAGGGCTGCTGCACCGCCAGCTGCCTGTACCTAAATTTTTCCACATTCCAGCACCCAGCCTCCCCTGGAAGCGCTGTTGCTGCTGTGGTTTGCCTGCCCCATTCCCCAATGATTGCTGTGGAAGCCACGCCTTTACAATCTGCCTGTTTTCAGTACAGCGGCGGCCTGGCCTTCCAGGGGGAGTGTACTTTTGACGGCGGGGAAAACCTTACGGGCATTTACTGGGGCTGCCGGTTTTGCCTGCCCCTTTCTGCCCTGCACGGTTCCCCTTTATCCCCAGGCTTGCCTTTAAAAATGAACTGCTTTCTGCTGGATTTTAACATTCCCCAAGCTGCCCTGTTCCCCTTTTCCGGCTGGGAAAAGAGCTTTTCCCCTACCCTTCCGGAGGTTTTAGACAGCCTTGTCCCCTGCATGGTTGAGTAGTTTACGCCGCCCCTTTCTATACATAAAAACCCCCGGCCTTTACTTGCCGGGGGTCCCTTTTTAAAACTGAGGCGCTTTAAAGTTTGGGTGGGATGTAATTGTAGTGGAAGGGGTGCCTGCCTTTACCTTTTTAGCCATAACTACAAAACGCTGGTCCGACCGTTGGCCGTAAACACGGGTACAGGTGGAAAGGGTGAGGATTTGGTCGCTGGTGCTTACATTGACATTGTAATTATGGATGCTGCGCTTTAAGGCTTCGCTTATCATTGTTTTATAATAATCCTTAGAGGGGGATGCTTCTATATAGTTAAAGCTTTCCTCGGTGTAGAAAACAGCAAAAATTTGCCAAACGTAGTCCTTTTCTGTAGTGGAAAAATAGATAAAAGGGTTTTGCTGGGCAAAGCTTAGGGTGTGGAAGGAGGGCAGCTGGCCAAACATTACATCGGTTGGGTCGGCCACCTTTCGGGAGTAGACGTTGCTCCAGTTATGGCCATACAAAATCGTATTGGTGGAAAGGCTGCTGCCGCTTTTACACTCATAGTCGGCATAAATTACGCCGTTTTTGCTGTACTGCTTGTTATAATCCTTATAAACATAGTAGCTGTTGTCGCTGCTTTGTACAACGGGATAATCAATATTGGTGCCTGGTATGCGCAGCCAGCCAATGGTATCGCTGTTTACTGTGCTTTTGTGGTTGGCCGCTTTGCCGGATAAAGAAGATGTATCCGCGTTGCTTGTTTTTACGTTTGTTGTCTTAGCGTCTTCCTTTGTTTCTGTGGTGGAAGGGGTTTTATTTTCATCCCCTGTTTGAACCAATGGAGTAGCCCCTTCTACAGCAGCGGTTTGCTGGGTATTGTTGCCGTCATTGCCGGACTGCACTTCCCCCACCATCTCCTGTATTTCTACAAAATCCTTTAACTCCTGCAAGGAAACCGGCGCCGCGCTGGCTTTTAGGGGAAGAATCATCTGGGCAGCGTCATCGTAGCCCATAACGGAAAAATCGGCCACCAGTGTATCCTGCACTGGGTTCTCTTCGCTTTCATCAGATTGATTGGATGAGTTTCCCTCCTGGTCCTCCCTGTTCTCCTCCTCTTGGCGGGCAGGCTCTGTGTTAGATGCAACAGTTTCATCTGCCACAGCCCCTACAGCCTTACTGACGCCAAACCCGGTGCCGCCCAACAACACCAGGGCTATTAAAATGGCAGCCCCTGGGTAGGCTTTAAAAAAGGGCTTTTTCCCTTTTTGGCGGGATTTGGCGGTTTTTTCTCCAATTTTACTTTTCATTTGAAAACACTCCCATACTATTTCGGTTTTACCAGAGCATCTTTAGCAGATTTTGCTGGCATCCCCTATATTTTAAAAATCTGGTATAATAAAATTTCCTGCGTTTTGTTATGCTTACACTACATACCAGGATGTCGAACATCCCCTTGATATACTATGAACACAAGGCGGAAAATGGTATAATTGCCCATTGGGGCCTCCAGCCCCAAGCCCCGTCTATGGCCTACCCGGCCAGGGCCCCATTCTTTTGGCGAGAAAAGAATGGGGGAAGAAACTCGCCGAGGGTTCCACC
>CAJTSZ010000080.1 GCA_910578755.1 uncultured Oscillospiraceae bacterium
TCGGCAGAAGCCTTCTTTTGAACCACTCGCCTAGCGAGTGGTTTTCTTTATACAAGAATAGAGAGGCAGATGCCTCCCTATTCCTCGATATGCTCCAAACCCTGGTTTAAAATAGTAAAAATATGCTGGTCATCCAAGGAGTAAAAGACGGTTTTTCCCTCCTTGCGAAACTTTACCAGGCGGTTTTCCTTTAATATCCGCAGCTGGTGGGAAATGGCGCTTTGGGTCATATTTAAAATTTGCGCAATATCGCAGACGCAGGTTTCCCCCTGTAAAAGCACATACAATATTTTTATGCGGGTAGGCTCCCCAAACACTTTAAATAAACCGGTAAGGCGGTAGAGAATATCTTCCCCCGGCATACTGCTTTGCACCTTGTTTACAATATCCGGGTGGCTGTGGAGCCATTCGCAGCATTCCACTTTGTTTTCTTCCTTCATATTGCAGCCCCCTTTTCTTTTCCATTGCACAAAAATTTTCCTTAGTTTTGCCCCCCTGGCAGGGCCTGGGCCACCATTTGGCGCAGCTGTTCCCCCAAACCCTTTACTTCCTCCCGGGAGAGGCCCTTTGTTTCCACCGGCGGCAGTATTTTTACCTGTACCTTGGCTGGTTTAATCCAGTAGTTATTTTTTTCCATTAAACGGTAGGTACCCTCTATGCGCACCGGCACAATGGGCGCCTTTGCCTTTGTTGCAACACGAATGGTTCCCGCCTTAAATTCCCCAATAGGCCCGCCCTTGCTGCGGGTTCCCTCCGGGAAAATAACAACAGAATACCCCAGCTCCAGCAGTTCCCCCGCCTTTTTTAAGCACTCCATTGCCTGGCGCGGGTTTTCCCGGTCAATAAACAGGCAGTTGAGCTCCTTCATCCAGGAGCGTATGAGGGGCAGCTTCTGTATTTCCTTTTTTGCTACTAAGGGGTGGGGTTCGTCCAGCTGGGTAAGCATAAGGGGAATATCGAAGTAGCCCTGATGGTTGGCGGCAAAAACACAGGGCCCCTGGGGGATGTTCTCCCGGCCCTCCACGGTAATTTTTGCGCCGGCTAACCGCAGCAGGCGGCCGGCCCAATTATTTACATGGAAACGCACCTTTTCATCGCGCTCCTTTATTTTGCCCTGTTTTGTCAGCCTTCTTACTTTGTTCAGGGCAAAAACAGTGCAGAGCAAATACAGCCAAAAGTAAATAAACCAAATAATTGTTCTCATAAAAATCCCTCAAAACGGCCTTTGGCCCATTGAATTGCCGCAGCCCCAGGTACTGGGGTACTGTAAAAGTTCTTACTATTTTATCATTTACTGCCCAAAAAGTCAAAGCTGAAAAAACGGGGGCAGGCGGGAAGCCCTATTCCCTGCCTGCCCCCGTTAGAACAGCACCCTACTCCCCTAAAGAAGCTTGGCCAAACCAGTACACACCCCGGTTATCCACTTCCCAATTTTGTGCTTTCTCCCCGCCGGCAACAGCTACTGTGTCATGGTACAGAGGGATAACATAGCCGTCCTCCAGCAAAATTTTCTCCGCATTGGCCATTGCCTCCAGCCGTTCCTCCCCTGTTTTAGGGAAGGCCTCAAAAACGGCCTTATTGTACGCTATGCTGCCATACCCATGGAAGGGGCCCTGGCTTACAGAAAGGAACGGGTTTAAAAATTCCGCAGGGTCATTGGCGTCCCCGTACCAGCCGGTAAGCACCGCCCCTGGGAAAGTGCCGCTGACCAGCAGGTTCTGGTAAGCCTCCGGCCCCTCCTCCACAATAGTAACGCTGACGCCCAGCTCCTGCCACATTACCTGCACTGCTTCGGCAACGGCCTTAGGGGTTTCCTGGCCCTTGGGCACAAGGAGTTGCAGCTCTGTTTCTTCCACTGCAACGCCTGCTTCTTCCAGCAGGGCTTTAGCCTCCTCTAAATTGGCCTGGACCTTTAAAAATCCCCCGGTCCCCCCTGCACAAGGGGGCACAAGCCCCAAGGCTGGGGTTACGCTGCCAACGGTTTCATCCGCCAGGGCGGTACGGTCCAAAGCCAGGGAAAGGGCCCGGCGCACCTTTGGGTCTTCCAAGGCCTTTATTTCCGGGGTTTTGCTCAACAGTAAATACTGGGTGCTGCAAAATTCCACATGGCTGGCCCTGCTCCAATTTTCTGCTGTGGGTACGCCCAATTCTACCTTTTTGCCATCCCACTGGCCAGACTCCCCAGTAAGCACCTTGCCCACCACATAGTCCAGGGCCACATCCTGGGCGCCGCGGTAGTTTTTATTTTTTTCTAAAATCAATTCTTCCCCCTTGGTCATTTCCCCTACCGTAAAGGGGCCGTTAAACAGGGCACCGCGGGAAAGGGCATCCGCCGGCACATCCTCCCGCAAGGGGAAAAAGGCGGGCAGCGCCAAGAGCTGGTCAAAGTAGGGGACATCCCCCTGGAGGGTGACCTGCAAAACATCGTCCCCCTGGGCCTCCAGCAGCAGCTTTGGTTCCTCGTCCCCCTCTGGTTCGGTTGTGGCAATCATGGCAAACAGATAGCGGTAGGGGTTTTCCTCCTGGGCGGCAGCCCGCTGCCAGGCGTACACAAAATCCCCCGCTTTCACCGCTTCCCCGTCGGACCACTGGGCGGCCCGCAGGCGGTAGGTATAGGTTACAGTGCCATCCTGGTTTTCTGTGCGCTCCCCTGCTTCCTGTGCCAGGGCCGGCTGGGCTTCCCCCTTGCTGACGCGGAACAGCCCCTCCATTACATTGTTCAGTACAGAAGCCTCTGCCGCTGTTGTGTACTGGGCGGGGTCACAGCTTTCCGGCTGGCTGCCCATGCTCCAAACAAGAACCTCCCCCTCCAGCTGTTCCGAAGGGAGGGCTTCTTCCTGCTCTTCCGTTGGAAGCTGCTCCGGAGCCTTGTTGCCCTCTTCTTTTTGGCAGCCGGCAAGCAGAAGCCCGGAGGCTGCAAGCAATGCCAGCAATATAGAAAGTACTCTTTTTTTCATAATTGATTCCCCTATTCTTTTTAGCGGTGATACGGTGTAAATTATATCAGTTTGGTGTGGTAAAATCAAGGATTTGGGCTGGGTCAGATTGAATTGAAGTATGCCCTTATGCTATAATCAGCACAACAAAGCTACAAGGAGGCCATAAAATGTATATTGAAAAATATTGGGGGAACTACATTGGGGGTACAGATGACAGCCTGACCCTGCTGGATTATTTTGTGGACAAAGGGAAAATGGAACTTTCTTTGGCGGAAATATTTGCAGATACAGGCTTGGATAAGCTGAATTGGGATTTCCATACCTCCCCCGGCTTAGAGTATGTGGATTCCCAAGGGATGGAGCATGAATTTTACTATGCTATTGACCTAATTACAGACCTGGCGGCCCTAATGCTGGAATGTTCTGTAAACGGCGCCGTGGTTTTGGGGGAATTGCTGGGGGACGAAAGCGCAGCCATGCTCCGCCTCACCTTTACCGAGGAAGAGAAAAACGCCATGAACAAGGCCCTGCTGCACTTTGTAAAGGAGCCTTTAACTTATGACCTCCATGAAATGGTTCCTGACCAGGATATGCAGGAACTGGCCCAGGACTGTGAAAATATCCGCAGGGAATTATGTGAATAACTTTTAGCCAAGCAGGCGGCCGCCTATGGAGGGGCCGCCTGTTTTAGATATTTCAGCAGTTCCTTTTATTGATAGGCGAACAACATAGTGCAAAAAGGGCCTTCCCGAAGGGAAAAACCAAACTTTTCCGCATAAAAATTCCTATACGCGGCATAGAAGCCCCTGCCTGGCGCATACCGTAAACAAAAGGGTGCTGACCCTTAAATTGAAAGAAAGGATTTGCCGCCTATGTACCGTACCTTCCGTTTTACAAAGCCGGGCCTTTTCCTTTGCGCTGCCTTGGCCGCTATGCTGGTTTTCCCTGGTTCCTTTTTTCACCCCTTTGCTTTGGCTGCCAACGCCCCGGCGCCAAAGGGTACTGTTTACCTGACCTTTGACGATGGCCCCAGTGAAAACACCCCTTACCTAATGGAGGTTTTGGAAAAACACCAGGTAAAGGCCAGCTTTTTTATTATAGGGTTTGAAGAGGAGGACAAAGCTGTTCTTCAGCAGTTGGCCAGCCAAGGGCACACAGTTGCTCCCCATGCCTGGCAGCATGACTACAATAGCTTATACTGTTCCCCCCAGGCCTTTGAGGAGGATTTTACCCGCATTACCTCTGCCTTAAAGGAAATTCCCGGGGTAAACTGCTCCATTTACCGGTTTCCCGGCGGCAGTGTAAACCGGTACGCCCCCAATGAGGTACTAAAGCAGGCTACGGAGCTGCTGGAACGGGAAAATATTACCTATTTTGACTGGGATATTGTTTCCGGGGATGACACCGCCGTTGTTTACCCTGCCGAAACCCTGGCCCAAAATGTTTTGGCCTGCATTGACCAGTACGAAAACCCCATTATTTTGTTTCACGACGCCTCCTTATGCAGCACAACGGCCGATGCTGTAGACCTGCTGATTCCCCAGTTAAAGAAGCAGGGTTACCGGTTTGCCCCCTTGGATGCTGCTTCCCCCAAGCGGCAGTTTTACGCTGCAAGGCAGTAACTTGGTGTTAATACCTTTCAGCCGGGTAAAGGGCAGCAGGCAAACCGGTGGCAGCTTTTGCCCCTAAGGCCCCAGGCCATATTTCTTTTGACATCAAAAGAAATATGGAAAAGAAAGCGTTGAATGGCGCATTGATTGGACAGGGTTCCTGTGTTATCATTAACGTAATCAAGTTGGTATTTCTTATGTATTTTTGACGGATAGTACCCTCTGCCAAAGGGAAAGGGAGGAATAAAAATGCCAGATAATTTGTTATTAAACCCAAAAAAATTTAAAATTGATGAGATAGGTGAAAATGGAGGGAAGGGCGCCGTTTACTGCCAAAGGCTGATAAACAAATGGACGCCGCAACTGGAAACCGAAATGCTGGAGGCCTTTATACAACTTTATTATAATGAAATGTATGAACAGTGGGGTCCGGATGACGAAGAAGAAAGCAAAGAATACTGGCCGGAAATAAAATCGCCCGCAGACCTTATAAAATACACAGGCACCGATGTTACGCTTTATGCTTTGGAGGACGCGGTATATGCCAGAAGCAAAACAGGCAATCCCCCGTATGTGCTGCAAAATGTTCCAGTATGTGTAATATTGGCGCTTTATTGCCCGTGGGAAGAAGAACATGGTTGGGCGGCTGTTTTTATAGATGGAAAATTTGTTAAAGTAGATTGTGATATTGTTGATTGTGTTTGGTTGGATTGATTTTGAATAGACAACCTTATTTATTGTGAAATTTTTTATTGGTGGGGTGGGGTGAAATGGTTTACACCACATCAATTTGAACAGGAAATAAAAAAACAGTTGGGCAAAACCCAACTGTTTTTTATTTAAAGCCTCTGCTATTCCAAAGGGGAAATTTCCCAAATTTCCTGGGCGTAAGTTTCTATGGAACGGTCACTGGAAAAATAACCGCTGCTGCACAGGTTGCGCCAGCATTTGCGGCCAAATTCCAAGGCATTGCCATAGTCCCGGTTTGCTTGGAGCTTTGCCTTTAGGTAGGGCTGGAAGTCCTGTAAAACAAAGTAGTGGTCGGCTCTGTTGTAGGTTGGCTCCAACAGGGACTCCTTCAGTTCCCCAAGGACGCCGCTGCCGTTGTTCAATGTACCGTCTGTCATAGCGTCCAGCAGGCGGTGCAGTTCCGGGTCGCTTTCGTACAGTTTTTTGGGATCGTACACTGGCTCCAAGGCTTTAATTTCTTCCGCTGAGGCCCCAAAGATGTAGTTATTTTCCCTGCCGGCCTGCTCCACAATTTCTATATTGGCGCCGTCCATGGTGCCAAGGGTAACTGCGCCGTTGAGCATCAGCTTCATGTTGCCTGTACCGGAGGCCTCGGTGCCCGCAGTGGAAATCTGCTCCGAAACATCCGCCGCCGGTATGAGCTTTTCTGCGTAGGAAACGTCATAATTTGTAGCAAACACCACCTGCAGCAGGCTGTTGGTTTGGGGGTCTTCGTTTACAAGGTAGGCAATTTCATGAATCAGCTTAATTACCGCTTTGGCCCGCTGGTACCCTGGGGCCGCTTTACCACCGAAAATAAATACAGCGGGGTGAAAGCCCTCCAGCTTGCCCTCCTTTAATCGGAAATAAATGGCCAGCACCGAAAGGGCGTTGAGTACCTGGCGCTTGTATTCGTGGAACCGCTTAATTTGAATATCGAACAGGAAGGTTGCCGGGATTTCCACCTGTTCCCGCTGGGAAAGCACTTGGGAAAGCTCCTGCTTTTTCACAAACTTAATTTTATTGAACTCGTTTATAATATGGTCGTCCCAGGCGTAGGGCTCCAGCTTTTTCAGCTGGGAAAGGTCGGTCAGCCAGCTGTCGCTGCCTAAAAGGCGGGTAAGCATTGCCGAAAGCTGAGGGTTGCACAGCCCCGCCCAGCGCCGCGGGGTAATTCCGTTGGTGATGTTGATAATTTTTCCTGGGTACAGGGTATTCCAGGGGGCCAGCACCTCATCCTTTAAAATTTCGGTATGCAGGCGGGCCACGCCGTTTATTTTGTGGCACACAAAGGAGGCCAGGCGCGCCATGTGAATTTCGTTTTTCCAGCAGATACGGTACTGCCCCCACCGTTTTTTTGCGGTTTTGCTGGCAGTAAGCACCGCCTGCAGGGCAGAATCCATATCCGCAATAATTTGGTAAATGTGGGGCAGCACGCTTTGGAACAGGCGGATGTTCCACTTTTCCATAGCCTCTGCCATAACTGTGTGGTTTGTGTAGGAAAATACCTTTCCTGCAATTTCCATAGCAACATCAAAGGGCACTTCCTCCATAAGCAGCAGGCGCACCAATTCCGGTATGGCCAAAACCGGGTGGGTATCGTTGAGCTGAATGGCGCAGTACTGGGGCAGCTCCACAAAGTTGTGGCCATGCTTTTCCTTAAACTTGCGCAGAATATCCTGCAAAGACGCGCTGGTGAAAAAGTACTGCTGCTTCAACCGCAGCTGCTTGCCCTCTTTTTTAGTATCGTTGGGGTACAGCACCTGGGTAATTACCTGGGCTTCCACCAGCTCCTTGGCGGAGGAGGGGTAATCTTGGTCGTTGTAGGCCTGCAAATCAATAGGGTACACTGGTTCGCACTGCCACAGCCGCAGAGTGTTTACGGTGTGGTTGCGGTAGCCCAGCACAGGCATATCGTAGGGCACCGCCTTTACCCTTTGGCCTGCAAAAAAGATGTCTACTGCGTCCTCTTCCCGCCGCACGGACCATGGATCCCCCCATTTTGCCCAGTTATCCGGCCGTTCCATTTGAAAGCCCTTAAAAATATCCTGCCGGAACAGGCCGTACTGGTAACGTATGCCGTAACCGTCCAAAGGCAGGTTTTTGGCCGCAGCGGAATCCAAATAGCAGGCGGCAAGGCGGCCCAAACCGCCGTTGCCCAAGGCGGCGTCCTGGGCTTCCTCCATTTGGTTCCAGGAAAGGCCCGCCGCCTCCCATTCCTCCCTGCTGGTTTCCAGTTCGCCCAAGGCGTACAGGTTATTAAAAATAGCCCGGCCCATTAAAAACTCTGCGGAAAAGTAGCAGGCCCTTTTTTGCTCCTGCTTTTGTTCCGTTGTTTTTTGCCAATCCGGCGTAATTTGCGCCATAATGGTTTGGCTCATAACCGTATATTTTTCAAAAGGCAGCGCTGTTTTCAGTGTTTTACCGTATTGGGCTGCCAGCAGGTATTCCACCTGTTCCATTCGTTTTGCGTCCATATATTTCAATCTCCTTTATTCCAAAATCCCATTTTACAAAAGGGGCCGCACTACAGCAAAGGGGCCCTTTCAAATTTAAACAGCGGTCAGGCTTCCTTTGTAAATTCCGGTATTCCATATTCTGTTAAATTCTTCTTTTGAAACAGCAGCCGCATAAAAACCTTCTCCCCAAGCCTTTGCGTTAAGTTCATCAATGGTTGGGATTGGGCACGCTTCTATTACATCGCAATACAGGTCCTCATACATCTTTATATTCCTGTTCACAAAGACTTCCATAGCCCTTAGGGCAAAGCGTTCCCCGTTCGGGTTCACTTCATAAAAATATACCATAGGCATATCGTCCGATTCATATTCCATAAACACTTGTATATATTCCATACTGCCAATAAACTCCCCGTTGGCCAAATATTGCCTTTCTGCCGCACTGTTTCAAAGATATTTTACTTGCCTTACTCCTGGTTTTGCTTTAGCGCCGCCCGCTTGTAGGTTTCCGTTAATTCCCGCAGTTGGGCGGCCGCGGCGGCCGGGGGCTGCTGCTCCATACGCCAGGCCCAGTTTGCCCCTACGGTTGCCGGGGTGTTCATGCGGGCCTCCTCCCCTAAGCTTAACAGGTCCTGCATTTGGGCTATGGCCAGGTTGGACGGGGTAGCCCAAGCCGCCCGCACCAAGGCCCAGCTAACCGCCTGCTCCGGGCAAGCTTTGGGCAGGTTTAGGTACTTGCTGGCAAAGGCCTTGTCCTTTGGGTCCATGGTATGGAACCAGCCGCAGATAGTGTTATTGTCATGGGTGCCGGTGTACACCACACAGTCCCGCTGGCAGTTGTGGGGCAGGTAGGTGCTTTCCTCCTGGGTGGAAAAGGCAAACTGCAATATTTTCATGCCTGGGAAGCCGGCTTTTTCCCGCAGGCGGTGTACCGCAGGGGTGAGCATACCCAAATCCTCCGCAATAAACTGAACGGGGCCAAGGCTGTTTTTTATTGCCCGAAAAAACCCCATACCCGGCCCCTTTTCCCAGTGGCCGTTTTCCGCTGTAGGTTCTCCCGCCGGAATGGAATAGTAGCTTTCCAATCCGCGGAAATGGTCGACGCGCATTACGTCAAACAAGCGGTTGTTTTGGTATACCCGCTGTACCCACCAGTGGTAGCCCTGGGCCTTTATAGCGTCCCAGCGGTACAGGGGGTTGCCCCACATCTGCCCTGTTTTGGAAAAGGCGTCCGGAGGCACCCCCGCCACAGCGCACAGCCTGCCGTCCCTGTCGCACTGGAACAGGGGGGTATGGGCCCAGGTATCAGCGCTGTCGGGCGCCACGTAAATGGGAATATCCCCTATTAGTTCTACCCCCTTACGGTTAGCATACCGCTTTAGGGCACCCCACTGCTCATAAAATTTAAACTGCACAAAAATATAAAAGTCCATGGCTTCCTTTAAAATGTTTTTGTAGTAGATTACCGCCTTTGGCTCCCGGCGGCGAATCTCCTTTGGCCAGCTGCTCCAGGGCTGCTGCTCAAAAGCATCCTTTAAAGCCATGTACAGGGCGTAATCCTCCAACCAAAAGCGGTTTTGCCGCAAAAAACGCCGCAGCGCTTTCTGCTGGGACGGCTGCTGAGGCAGCAAGCTCTCAAAGCGCTGGTACGCCTGGCGCAGCAGGGGCAGCCTGCTGGCTTTTATGGATTCGTAATCTACCCGGGCGGGGCTTTCTCCCCAAAAGGGGGCTTCACATTCCTCTTTGGTAAGCAGCTGCTCCTTACACAAAAAATCCAAATCAATAAAATATGGATTTCCCGCAAATACAGAAGTAGATTGGTAGGGTGAATTGCCATAATCGGTAGGGTTTAAGGGCAGCACCTGCCAATACCTTTGGCCTGCGGCAGAAAGAAAATGGACAAAACGGTAAGCCTCCCGCCCCAAGGCGCCAATTCCGTAGGGGGAAGGCAGAGAAGTAATATGAAGTAATATGCCACTGCTTCTCACAAAACACACCTCTTTTATATTGATATTAAAAGTTCATTCCTTCAGTGAACAAAACCATTGCTTAACAAAGGCAAAGCCGCCTGCCAACGGTTATGTTAGTCCCCAAACCGTGTTAACTTGTTAGGCGAAACCATCGCTTAACAAGGGTAAACCCGCCTGCCGGCGCCCCTAAATAGGCGCT
>CAJTSZ010000081.1 GCA_910578755.1 uncultured Oscillospiraceae bacterium
CCGGCTCTGTGTCCGTTGGGGGGAGTATAGCCCCTTTAATTGAATTGGGCGCCGGCTTTGATATGGACTTAACTGCCCGGGAAAATATTTACCTCAACGGCGCCGTTTTGGGGTACGATACCGCCTTTATGGAGGCAAAGTTCCAGGAAATTATGGACTTTTCCGAGCTTTGGGACTTTGTGGATGTGCCGGTGAAAAACTTTTCCTCCGGTATGGTGGCCCGCCTGGGCTTTGCCATTGCTACCGTGGTGGTGCCGGATATTTTAATTGTAGATGAAATCCTTGCCGTAGGGGATTTTATGTTCCAGCAAAAATGCGAACGCAAAATGCAGGAAATGATAGACGCCGGAGCCACCCTAATCTTTGTTTCCCACTCCTCCGACCAAGTGAAAAAGCTGTGTAAAAAAGCCATTTGGCTCAAGCACGGCATCACCCAAATGGTGGGGGACGCCACAGCAGTTTGCGACGCCTATATTCAGGATATGGAAAACGGCGGCCACGGCCTGGTGCAGGAGCCCCCCTCCCCGCCGGCTTCCCCTGCCCCCCAGCAGGAGGAAGTTATAAAACCGCCGAAAAAGAGTTACCCTTTTTTAAACTACCTGCGGGTTTTGGCCTTAAGCATGGTCGTTTGGGACCACCTGGGCCCTTTCCGCGCCCCCCAGTGGCGGCTGGGCCAGTTGGTGGAAAACACCGTAAACCGCCCTTTGGGAATCATCCAATCCTTTGGCGCCATGGGCGTCATCCTGTTCTTTCTTATCAGCGGCTTTCTTTTAGCCCATGGCGCCGGCAGCAGCCAGGACAACCGGTGGCGCTTTAGCCTGCGCCGGGTTGGGAAAATTTATCCCCCCCTTGTTTTTTCCTTCCTCAGCTTTTATGTGGTGCAGCGAATAGCGGCCCTGCTGGCCGGCCCTACCTGGTGGAGCCAGTTTTCCCTCCGCCAGTGGGTAATGGGGGGAAGCCTTGCCTGCTATTTCCTGGGGCAGCCCGATGTAATCAACGGCACTGTATGGTACCTGTTCCCCACATTACTGTTTTACCTCCTGGCCTTTTTGTGCTACCCGTGGCTGAAAAAGCGCCCCGCCCTTTCCATTGTTTTTATGGAAAGTATTTTGGCCGCGGCAGCCGGCCTTTCCCATATTTTGCAGCTGCCCTTAGTACTGCAAAGTATGGCCGCTATGTCCTGGTACATCTGCTTCCCTGTGTTTGGCATGCTGCTTTACTACCTCAGCGAAAAAATGCTCCCCCTGTGGCAGTTTTTTGCCCTTGGGGCCGCAAACTACGTGATTTTGCTGAAAAGCATGGTTCTCTTTCACCCGGATTACTACGAAAATTCCCCCTATCTTATTTCCTTTGGCTATGCCTTCCTGCTGTTTGCCCTGGTTCTGTCCCTGGGGCAGCACTTAAAAGCCAATACTTTGGTGGACAAAATTGCCAAAATCAGCTATTCCGTTTACCTTACCCATATGACCTACGGCAGCCTTATTCTTACCTACCTGGCCCCTGTTTTAGGCTACACCGCCGCTTTTTTTGTTACATTTTGCCTGGTGGGGGCTGTTGCCCTGGCCCATTACTGCCTTTGCGAACGCCCCGTATCACGCCTGTTAGGGGCCTTGCTCAAAACTTCCTGAAAGGGGAAAACAATTGATGCCTGACATTAAAATTTTAATTTCCTGCCACAAAGAAGCCAGCCACCCTGAAAGTAAAATTATGCTCCCCATTCAGGTGGGCGCGGCCAATGCCAAAAAGCGGTTTCCCCATATGCTCCAGGACGACCAAGGGGAAAATATTTCCGCGCAAAACCCTATGTACTGCGAGCTCACCGCCCAATACTGGGCCTGGAAGAACTTAGATGCCGACTATTACGGCTTTTGCCATTACAGGCGGTATTTCAGCTTTGCCAGCCAGCAATTCCCCGAGGATGGCTGGGGCAACATTGCAGAGGATTTTATTGACCAAGCCGCCATTGCCAATTACTGCCTCAACGACCAAGCCATTGCCAGCCTGGTGCCCCAGTACGATATTATTACAACCACCCGCAAGGACCTGCGGAAAATGCCGGAGCGTTTTTCCTCTGTGGTGGACCAGTATTATAAGGCCAAAAAGCTCCATAGCAAGGACCTGGACACCATTTTGGAAATTATAGACGAAAAATACCCTCAGTACAGCGCCGCCGCCAAAAAACACTGCCAGGGCCATGTTACCAGCTTTTGCAATATGTATATTTTAAAAAAGGAAATCTTTTTTGAATACTGTGCCTGGATGTTTGACATTTTGGAGGAATTTTGCCGCCGCACCGATATGTCCCGCTACAGCCAGGAAGCCCTGCGCACCCCCGGCCACCTTTCGGAACGGCTGTTTGGCATTTATTATACCTACCTGCTGGAACGGCAGCCCCAATTAAAAACAAAAGAGCTGCAATGCGTTTTGTTTCAAAATACGGAGCCAGGGGAAATGCTGGCCCCCGCCTTTAGCGAAAACCAAGTGCCTGTGGTGTTTGCCGCCAATAACCGCTTTGTCCCCATGGCCGCCGCCTGCATCCGTTCCCTGATTGACCACGCCAACCCCCAATACAATTATGACCTGGTTCTGCTGGAATCCGACGTGACCAAGGAAAACAAGGCTATCCTCCTTTCCATACTCCAGGGGCATGAGAATATTTCCCTGCGCTTTTTCAACGCCGCCCGGCTGTTAAAGGGCTACCAGTTAAAAGCCAACGCCCACATCAGCGTGGAAACCTACTTCCGTTTTTTAATCCAGGAAATTTTCCCCCAGTACAACAAGGTCCTTTATTTGGACTGTGACCTAATTGTTATGGAGGATGTGGCCAAGCTGTACCAGGAGGATGTTTCCCAGTATTTGCTGGCTGCCGCCCGGGACCCGGACTTTTTAGGCCAAATCAACGGCGCCAACCCTGCCACCCTGGAATACTGCAAAACCGACCTGCCTATGAAGGACCCCTACAACTACTTTCAGGCCGGCGTGCTGCTGCTTAATATTGACGCCATGCGCAGGGCCTATCCCCTGCAGCAATGGCTTACCTTTGCCACCCACCCCTATAAATACAACGACCAGGACGTGCTGAACCTGTACTGCGAGGGGCGGGTAAAATACCTGGATATGGCCTGGAACCTTATTACAGACTGCGACCATTACCGGGTAAACAACGTGGTCGTTTTTGCCCCGGAGCCAATCTATAAGGCGTATTTGGCCGCCCACGCCGCCCCTAAAATTATTCATTACGCCGGCTTTTTAAAGCCGTGGCACCGTCCGGATGAAGATTTGGCCCAGGCATTTTGGTATTATGCCCGCCAAACCCCCTACTATGAGGAGCTACTGTTCCGTATGAATGAAAGCGCCGCCTGGCATGTGGCCCGCGGGCTGGACCGGCAGCGGGGCTTGTCCAATATATTCAGCAAAATTGCTGGCTTGCCCCGCCGCATTGTGGACCATTTCCTGCCCAAAGGCACCGCAGGCCGGGAAAAACTGAAAAAGGTGTACCATATTTTTGTAAAAGCAAAATAAATGAAAAGGAGGTTTTCCCGTGGAATATGATGTCATTGTTGTAGGGGCCGGCTTTTCCGGCGCTGTAACAGCCCAGCAGCTGGCCCAGGCCGGCCAAAAAGTGCTTGTGCTGGAAAAACGCCCCCAAATTGGCGGCAATATGTACGACAGCGCGGACAAAAACGGGGTTCTTGTCCACTGGTACGGGCCCCATATTTTTCATACCAGCTCCCAAAAGGTGTGGGAGTATCTCCAGCAGTTTGCCCAGTGGGAACCCTACCAGCATCGGGTATTGGGCCGCATTGACGGCAAGCTGGTGCCTATCCCCTTTAACTTTACTTCCTTGGACACCCTCTTTCCGCCTTCCCAGGCACAAAAAATAAAGGAAAAACTCCAAAGCCTGTTCCCCGGCCAGGCCACCGTTTCCGTGCTGGAGCTGCTGGACAGCCCCGACCAAACTGTTTCTGCCTTTGGCAATTTTGTTTTTGAAAAGGTATTCCTGCATTATACCGCAAAGCAGTGGGGCACGCCCGTTGACCAGGTAGACCGTTCCGTTATTAACAGGGTGCCTGTGGTCCTTGGGTACGACGACCGCTATTTCCAGGACCCGTTCCAGGCCATGCCCGCTGGCGGCTTTACCCCCCTGTTTAAAAAGCTGCTTTCCCACCCCAACATTGAAGTACGCCTCAACTGTGACGCCCTGGCCCTGCTCTCCTTAAACCAGCAAACAGGGGAAATCCGCTTCCAGGGCCAGGTTTTTAGCGGCCCCCTTGTGTTTACCGGCCCTGTAGACCAGCTGTTCGGCTGCCAGTTTGGGCCCCTGCCCTACCGTTCCCTAAACTTAGTGTTTGAACAGCTGGAGTATACTGATTTTCAGCCTGCCGCTGTGGTAAATTACCCCAATGAGGAGGCATTTACCCGCATTACCGAATTTAAAAAGCTCACCGGGCAGCAGCTCCCTGGCGCCACCACTATTTTAAAGGAATACCCCCTGCCCTA
Organism: uncultured Oscillospiraceae bacterium; assembly: GCA_910578755.1. Classification (GTDB taxonomy): domain Bacteria; phylum Bacillota; class Clostridia; order Oscillospirales; family Ruminococcaceae; genus Negativibacillus. Next base: position 4,501 of record CAJTSZ010000081.1, read on the forward strand.
CTGCCCAGAAAACCCCCAGGGCAATACCCCCTATTATGTCATCTCCTCCCCGGAAAATTTGGCCCGCTACCAGGAGTACGCAAACCTGGCCGCCCTCTTCCCCAACCTGCACCTGTGCGGCCGCCTTGCCCAGTACAAATACTACAACATGGACGGCGCCATTTTACAGGCCTTAAACCTTTCCCAGCAGCTCCTTGGCTGCAAGCCTGAACAGGATAAAATATAACCCCTTAAAACAGACAAAGCCCGGCTTTTGCCGGGCTTTTTTTCGTCAAGTATTATAGAAAATAACTATAAAAATGTAAAATACTACAAATAAAATCAATTGGAAATTTTGGTAGTTTTATGGTTAAATATCTGAGGGATAGGTTGTTGGTTTTGTATAAATTTGGCCACCTATTCTATCATTATTATCCATATAGGAGTGTGTATCCCATGAAAACCGCTTCCCTGTCTCCTGCTCCAAAAGCCTCCCGTAAGCTCACAAGGGACCAGCTGCTGGAACTGGAGCAAAAGGAAAAAACCTCTGCGCAAAAGCTGGCAGATACAGCAATTACCCTGCTGCCTGTTGTTTCCGGGCTGGCCGCCATGTTGGAGTATGCTTTGCTTCCCAACGCTTTTGCAAACCCAAGGCCTGCTACATATTTCGTATTCCTGCTTATTTTGTTCTGCCTGTACACTGGCGCCCTTGGGGTTGGCTTGGTTCAGCTTACTAAGGGGAACAAACACCTAATGCAGCGCCTGCGCCACAAAGCCCCTTTGTATACCCTGTTATTCTTATTGCTGTTGGTGTACGATTTCCTTACGCTGAAAACCGCTATTTTGCTTCAGCCCTTTTTACCCTGTGTCAACAGCATTTTTAATATTGCCTGGGACGACAGGGAATATTTGATTATCAGCGCCCTGTACAGCCTGCGCCTTCTGTTTTTTGGTTATTTTATCGGCGTTATTACCGGCCTTGTTACAGGTATTGCCTGCGGCTACAGCCCTAAGGTGCGCTACTGGGTAGACCCTGTTATTAAATTTTTAGGCCCTATCCCTTCCTCTACTTGGATTCCAATTATGATGGTCCTTGTTTCCGGCCACTTTTTTGGCGCCTCTGTTTTTATTATTGCACTGGGCGTTTGGTTTGCCGTTACTGTAGCCTCCATGACAGGTATTTCCAATGTGGATAAGGAATATTTTGAAGCCGCTAAAACCCTGGGCGCCAGCGAGCAGCAGCTGGTATTCCGCGTTGCCATCCCCCATGCCATGCCCAGTATTTTGCAGGGTATGACCCAAGGCATGAGCACTGCCTGCACCGCCTTAATGATTGCAGAAATGATGGGGGTGGAGGCCGGCCTTGGCTGGTACATTACCTGGGCAAAGGCATGGGCAAGCTACAATAAAATGTTTGCTGCCCTTATTGTTATCTGCCTTTTGTTTACCGCTGTAACAAAGGTGCTGAATATGGTGAAAAAACGTGTGCTTCGCTGGCAGATTGGAGTGGTAAAGTAATATGGTACAGACAACTGTTTTAAAGTTAGACGGTGTTTCCAAAAGCTTTGCCAAGGTGGAAAAGGACGATATTACCCATGCCTTGGAAAACATTAACATGGAAGCTGGCAGCGGCGAATTTATCAGCCTTGTGGGCACCTCCGGCTGCGGCAAATCTACCATACTGCGGCTGATCGCCGGCTTAATTACCCCAACCACAGGCCAGGTTGCAGTAAATGGAACAGAAGTGCTTGGCCCGGACCCGGACAGAGGTATGGTATTCCAAAAACCAACCCTTTTCCCTTGGCTTACAGTGGAAAAAAACCTTTCCTTCAGCCTGCGCATGAAAAATAAGCTGCAAGGCAATGAGGACAAGGTGGCCCGCATGCTGAATGTAATTGGCCTGGAGGATTTTAAGGACGATTACCCCGGCCAGCTCTCCGGCGGCATGGCCCAGCGCGTTGCCTTGGCCCGTTCCCTAATAAACGAACCAGACATCCTGCTTTTGGACGAGCCTTTAGGCGCTTTGGACGCTTTTACCCGCATGAATATGCAGGACGAAATCCTTTCCATCTGGCGGGAGAAAAAACAGCTTGTTATTATGGTGACCCACGATGTGGACGAAGCCATTTATATGGGCTCCAAGGTCATTGTAATGGAGCCCCATCCCGGCCGCATCAGGGCGCAAATCCCTATTGAAATGGAATACCCCCGCAACCGCAGCAGCGCCCAGTTTGTTGAGTACAGAAACAGTATTTTAGAAATGCTCAACTATGGCGTCCATGAATAACTGTATTGTGTTCCCCCTGGCAGCTTTTGCTGGGAAATATATTTTTATTTTATGGTAAGGAGAAATGTAAACTATGAACACACTAAAAAAAGCCCTTTGCACCATGCTGTGCGCCGCTATGGTTCTTTCCTTGGCTGCCTGCAGCGAGGAAAAACCAGGTGCAGAAGCGCAGCAGCCCTCCACTCCAGCCGAAACCACCACTGAAAAACCGGCTGAAACAACTGAAAAAACAACTGAAGCAGCTCCTATGAGCGCCGAAGAAGAGCTGGAAGCAATGAAAAAAGAACCAGCCTACGGCAGGCCCATTCGCTATTGGATGGCAGACGGCTGTACTGCCGGCCCGGTTGTTGCTGATTTGCTTGGCTACTATGAAGAAGCCGGTTTTGAAGCCGAGGGTGTAAAAGGCACCACCTACACCGAAGCTTTGGGCACAGCCTCCACCGATGTGGCTGTTGGCCATATTGCCACCATGTTGGTACCTTCTACTAACGGCGTTGACCTTTCCTTTGTAGGCGGCGCCCACATTGGGTGCAAATCCCTTTATGTGCTGGGTGACAGCGACTACAAAACTACGGAAGACCTGAAGGGCACAAAAATTTCTGTCCCCAACGGCATTGGTGCCAGCGATTACAACATTACCGCTATGCTGCTGGAGGCCGACGGTATTAACCCTTTAAGCGATGTTAGCCTGATGCAGGTAGAAACCAGCGCCTGTGTTATGGGTATGCAAAGCGGTGAAATTTCCGCCGCCCTGCTTTCCGATACTTACGCCTACAACATGGTAAAAGACGGTACTTTAAGAAAGGTTCGTTCCCTGTTGGACGACGATTTTGCAGACAAGCCTTGCTGTGTCATTGCAATGAACCGCACCTTTGTAAAAGAAAACCCCATTATTGCTAAAAAAATTACAGAGTGCGTACAAAAAGCCCATGCCTGGATGCGTGAAAACCCAGAAGAAGCCACCCAGCTGCTGCTGGATAATAATTTAAACAGCGGCGACTTTGACATGAACGTAGAGCTGAACAAAACTCTTCAGTTTGGCTTGGAGGACAATTTTACCGAAGCCGGGCTGAGATATACTGTAGAAAAATACATTGACCTTGGCATTATTACAGCTACCGACAGTATAGACGAGGTAATGGAAAAAGCCTGGACCCCAACCATGTCCAAATAACCTGCTTCGATTTCCTGTTTTCATTTTTGAAAAACTCCTTCTAACCAGAACAACAGCCGGGAAATTCCCGGCTGTTGTTCTATATCCTCCTTGAAAAACCTCCTTTCTTCCCACTTAGCAGGAATAGCAACAGTACAAAGCAACATTCATTTACTATTGACGGGATCGGTTGGCTTTGCTATAAAGTTACCTATATTTTTTTATTACCGGAATCCAGATTTCACTATATGCGTAGTTTTCCTTTTTTTCGCCCATTTTAGTAAAGGAAAAAGAAAACGGCTCCGCCAGTTCATAATCTGAAGTCATAAACCATTCTGAATAAATCCTAGCCATTGTATCCTGCAAAGTAAATGGAAATATGCCTTCGTTTGGAAACACCGCCCATGTATGGGCTTTAACTGGAAATATATCCAAATTATTGCTAATATTATTAGTTGTTAAAACTCCAATTAAGTGCGTTAATTCCCCAGATTCTTCAAGAAAATTTGTATCCGATTCATATGAAACATTTACAATTTCATAAGGCTCAACATTCTGTAATTGGTGCATTTCTTCCTTTTGTTCCCTTGTTATACTTTGCGCCAGTTTCAAAATTTCATTATTTACCCCCTCAAACTGTAACGGCACTCGTTTACTAACGCCTGCAAATATAAAAGCTGGTTTTTCTATGATTTTATATTCCATTAACGTTCCTCCTTTCATCGTTACAACAAATTGTAGCTTTTGGCAAAACTTACATTGTTTCAATTTTGCAACTTGTGACGGTAATATACCGGTCCATTTCTTAAATGCACGCGTAAACCCGTCCATGGATTGATAACCATATTTATAAGCTATATCTGTTACCTGTGCCCCTTGCAGCAGCCCCTTATTCGCTTCTGAAAGCCGCCTATTTTTTACATACTCGTTTAACGTCATATTGGTAAGTGCAAAAAATATTTTTCTAAAATGGTAATCCGAAACATTTATATGTTCCGAAATCTTTTCCAGCAGAAACTCGTCCTCCAAATGGGCTTCAATGTATTCCATAGCGTCATTCAATTCCTTTAACATATTGTACCTCCTTTCTGCAATAAGAATATCAAAGTTCAGAAAAATAGGCTCGACATTATCCACAAAAAATGGTCGGGTCAAAATGTTCCAATCAGCCTACTCAACAATTTTCCCACGGCTGTACATGTTAAAAGAATACAACCCTCTGGGCCGTACCCTTTTGCAGGCCAAGCAGCATGAAATTATTTTTTTCTGTTTATACAGTAAAGCAAAAAGGCAATCGCCAACAATGCTGCAAAATGCAAACACCTACTGTTGAAAATGTAATTCCAATAATATCCATAATTCGTTTTGAACCCATGTGTACTCTCCTCACTCCCTTTTGTTTTTATAAGCTAAATAATAAGCGAGAAGGAAAACACCTGCCAAAAATTCGCCAATAGATAACCCTAACATAAAACCTGAAAGAAAATCCTGAATATCTGTGCCTCCAAAAATCTGCGAAAGCGCTAACATAACGCCGCCCATAACAAGTAAACAATATCCCATAATCAATGCTTTTTGGGCTTTTAAGTTCTGGATTTCTTTTAGCATTTCCACAATCTGTTCATTGTCATAGGTATGTATACTTTTTTCATCTTCTTCGCCATTCATCAGCTCTGCAAGTGTAATGTTTAGTTCTTCACACAACAATTCCATTACAGAATAGTCGGGCATACACTTTCCCGTTTCCCTTAGTTAAAGATATTGTTGGGTATCTCAAGATGTGTCATTCGAT
>CAJTSZ010000082.1 GCA_910578755.1 uncultured Oscillospiraceae bacterium
GTAGAGAAGTATCATTATCATTCTGACTGTCATCGCCGTTCCGGTGGCAAACCGAATTTCAGATCAGGGGTTCTCGCTCTTGCTCCGAAAAGGAACAGTCACGGCGTACCTATCTTCGGGCTATCATCAGAACTAATGTCCCAAGTGCCTGTATATTCAATTTTCAAGGATCACGAAGAAGCTCCTGAATGAAGTCAGGAATTAACCCCTTCACTTACTCTGAATTAGGGGCGGCTTTTGGCAGGGTGTTTTTCAAAAAAAGTTGAAAAAATTTTTTCGTGACCCTCTGAAAACAAAAAAGCCGCCTTTCCGAAAGCGGAAAAGCGGCACAGGATTTAAGGCTATATAATATGAAAAAGGCTGCTTACCCCCAAGCGGGGAATAAGCAGCCCAAGCTATGTTTAAATGTAGACAACTTTGAGTTTCTTCTTTTTTGCACGGATTACCTTTACCAACACCTCATCAACGGCATCGGTATATTTCCCTTGCTGCATACGGAGGTTTTTGAAATCAATTAGGGACTCAATAATCTCTGACCGTTCCTGATTGGTCAGGTAGATATGATATTTCTGTTCTTTCATTGTCTGACACCTCCTGATGCTTTCATTATACTTATAGAGGTGCAGAAATTCAAAGATGCAATTACATTGTAGATAGAAAACAATAAGGCTCCGACCTTTTGAGTCAGAGCCTTATTGCTCGCCTTTGCAAATGCCATTTTTCAGTGTTTTGAAATTATCGCCTTACCGGGCTGTGGCATTTGGCGTTCCCTTCCTTATTTAGTGCGGGTATTTTCCGGCTTTTTCTTCCGCGAGTATCCGGTCCTCTAATTCTTCATCAATTTCATCATCAATAAAGCTAAACATTTCTTTGGCCATGCGGTAGAATTCCGCCACTTCCCTTGCGTCTAATTCCTTTAAAATATCCGCAGGGTAACGGGTCTCAATATAGCACTGGTTTAGGTCGGCACATTCATCAAACCATTGGTGAAAGCCCTTGTCATATTTTTTTGCCTGGCGGCAAAGCCACATAAGGTTATGGCCGTCCACCAGTTGGCCGGAATGAAACAAAATGTACGCCTTCAGCGCCTTTTCAATGGTTTGCTGGCAATGAAAAGCTGCCGCGTTGTAGCAGTCCGGCACCTCTTTTAGCAGGTTGGCTGCGGTAAGGTCTTCCTCGGCGTGGTTCATCCAATCGTAATACTTTTTACTGTCGCGGCTGTAGCCGCCGTGGCGTGCTCTACCTCCCATAAAGAATCTTCCCCTTCCTGTAAATGCGGTTGGCGAAGGCGTTGGTGTCCTCCTTTAGGTGGTCAAACTGTTCAGGGGTGTACAAAAGAATATCAAAGGGCAGTTCACAATCAATATCAAATATTTGGCTTAACAGCCGGCGGTGGTCTGGAAAGTCGCCCACAAGGCACAGCTTAAAGGAATCCATTTTACCGTCCATATCAAATTTTTTGTTGTATACAATGACCGTCCGGGGGGAAGCAACGGGAATAATTTGTTCTACCAGGCGGTTAATAATAAGGTCATTATTTTTCTGGATCATAAAATAACAGCTCCTTTCACACGTGCCAGTGTAAATTTATTGATAATCAGAAGGGTCAATGTCGTCCAAAGGGTCCACTGTAATGGTAGATTCCTTGGGAACGGCAATATTCGGTTTTTGGAACCGGCGGGTATATTCCACCTTTGGGGTTTTTGCATTTTTCACATTTTTATTATTGTCCCCCATGTTAAAGGCTAAGCTGCGGCCAATAAAAAGGATGAGGGCGCAAACAATGGCAACAAAAGAAAAAAACTGGCTGGCGCTGGTTAAATTAAAAGAGCCAAAACTGCTGAAATCGGTATGGGTAAGTTTGGCGTCAACCCCCATAACAGCCATAACAGTATTGGTTTGGGGGTCTAACAAAGGCAAATAGGAAATAACAGTTGCTTTATTATAAATGCGGGGAATATAGGCCCCATCGTGTTTTCCTTCAAAAATAGGGAGTAAAATATCTTCACAGGAACTGTCGTAAAAATGGTTTTCTGTAAAGTAAGGGCAGCCAATTTGGTATGACGAACCTTCCTGGGCGCTGGCAGGCTCAGAATCCACCAAGTAATTTACAGAACCTCCCACCCCCTGGTACAGCAAGTATACCCGCTGGTACCCAAAGGATTCCCGGGCGGCCTCAAGCAGGCCGGCAATGTTTTCGTAGGAAGGGCCAATGGAAGGGTTTTTAGCCAAATAGCTGATGCGCTTTGGTTCGTAGTAGGCAAGGGAGAGGGTAAGCGCTTGGGACTGGTTTAGGGTATTACTTCCCAAAACCTCTATGGCCCGCCGCTGGCGGCTTAAGGGAAGAATAAAGCACAGCAGGGCCAAAGCCAAGGAAATAACCCCTAAAGCGCAGGCCAAAGCCTGTGTTTTTTTAGAAAGAAAAAAGTTTAAGGCGGCGTGCTTCATTCAAAAGCTCCTTTCAAGTGAGGTTAATACCCTCTTTTATAAAACCGCGGGCAAAATCCGCCAAAAATTGGGAATAACCGGTAAAGCCAATGGCCTGTAACTGCCCGTACTGAAGGTGTAACACCAGTATACCACAATTCACAAAATTTTAAAATGGCAAAATGGAATTCGTATATATTTTTGGGAACTGTTTAACCACTTCCCCCAAAAAGCACGCCCGGCAAAGGGCGGGGGTAGCCCTGGGTATTTTAATCCTATAGCTGCTCAACAAAGGGCTTGGCAGACTCATTCCAATATTTTTGGTATACAAAACTGTCGTTTTCACGGAAATTTAACTGGTACATCCGAAATATAACAGGGAAATTTTTCGGCTGCCATTGCTCCTCATAGGAATAGCGGTATGTCATGCCGGCATTTTGCATCACCTTCCCGCTTCTGGGGTTGTTTCTGTCATGGGTCGCCGTAATATATGGCAGCCCATCCCCTTTTACTTGTTCCACAACCGCTTTGGCCGCTTCGGTAACAATCCCCCTGTGCCAAAATTCCTTGCGAAGGCCATAGCCAAAATCATAGGGTTCTTCCGTATGAACCCCAATATAACCAATGGGAAAGTTATCTTCTTTCAAACAAATGGCATAGGCGTACCCTTGGGGCTGGGCGTATGCCGCGGCATATCTTTCTTCGTAGAATTCCTGTGTTTCTTCCATGTTTTTCACAGGGTACCAAGGCAAAAATTCATTCACTGTTTTATCTTTTAAAATAAGGAAAAGAGCCTCCATATCCCCTTCTGTAAATTTCCTTAAAATTAGGCGTTCTGTTTTTAAGGCGGGCGTATTCATGTTATTTAACCTCCGTAAATTCATAGCTGTTCCTTTACAGCACAGGCTTGGAAACCGCCAAACACTTCCAAAAGAAATAGAACCATAAAATATAATAACCGCTTTGTGGTTATTATACTACAAAATCTTTATTTTGAACACTTCCCGGCATTGACAAAGAAACAATAAAATACTAAAATATGTGTGTCAAATGAAACAGTTTTTAGCGCATTACAAGGGTTTTCCCTTTTGTTAGCAACGGTTGGGGGGAATATATGGCACATAAGTTAAACCAGGCGGAACAACGGGTTTTAGAGCAATGCTTTATTTTTTGCGGCGTGGAAAATAAAACAGGCGTAGCGGAGGAATTTGGAAATAAACAAAAATTTTTAAAGGGCAGTATTATTTATTCCCCAAACTGCTACCAAAAAAGCATGGGCATACTTTTGCGGGGGACAGCCTCTGTAGAAAAAAACAACGGGGCACTGCTTTTAAATACCCTAAAACCCGCCAGTTGTTTTGGTGTGGCGGCGCTGTTTGCCCCAGTAAGGCAGTATGTTACTACAGTTCGGGCAAAAACCAACTGCACCGTGCTGTTTTTTAGCGGGGAGGCGCTGGAAGAGCTGTTTCAAAGGCAGCCAGCAATATGCCGCAATTACATTTCCTTTCTTTCCTCCCGCATCCAGTTTTTAAATAAAAAAATAGACAGCTTCACAGCGGATTCCCCGGAAAAAAAGCTGCTTTTGTATTTGGGGGAACAAATTCCCGGGGAGAACGGCGCCATTCTTTTAGGTTTACCCTGGGCCAAGCTTGCAGAAAGCCTGGACATGAGCCGTTCCTCTTTATACCGTGCTTTTGACGCTTTGGAACAGCAGGGCATTTTACGGCGGCAGGGCAGGTCCATTGTAGTTTTAAACCAACAAGCCCTGGGGCCGGTTGTGTAAACCGCCCAAACATAAACAGAATTACAAGAAAGCGAGTGAATAATTATGAAAAAAACAAGTAAAATAGGCCGCATACTAGCCCTTGCCTTAGCGGCAGCCCTGGTTTTTTCCGGTTGCGGGGCGCCCAAAAGCGATGTACCGCCAAATTCCCAGGAAACACCAAATACCCAGCCCCAGGAGGAAAAGGAAAAGCCTGCCGTCCGGGTTGCAGCCTTAAAGGGGCCAACGGCCATTGGTATGCTGAACCTAATGGAAAGCAGTGATAAGGGGGAGGCTGCTAACACCTATACCTTTACCCTTGCCGGCGCGCCGGATGAAATTGTTGGAAAGGTAGCAACCGGGGAAGTGGACATTGCAGCAGTGCCTACCAATTTAGCGTCTGTATTGTACGCAAAAACCAAAGGGCAGGTGCAGCTGGCCGCCCTGAATACCCTGGGGGTGCTGTACATTGTGGAAACAGGGGATGCAGTTCACTCCGTGGCGGATTTGGAAGGCAAAACCATTGCGGCTACGGGGCAAAACGCCACACCGGAATATGCCCTAAACCTTATTTTAGAAAAGAACGGCTTAAAAGCCGGGGAAACTGTTACAGTGGAATATAAGCAGGAGCACGCGGAAATTGCCCCCCTGCTGGCCAGCGGCCAGGTGGAAATTGCCCTGCTGCCCCAGCCCTTTGTCACTTCCCTTCTTGCACAAAACGAAAATGTGCGGGTCGCTTTGGATGTTACCCAGGAGTGGGACAAAGCCGTGGAGGGGGCAAGCCAGCTTACCATGGGCGCCCTTGTGGTGCGCAGGGAATTTGCGGAAAACAACAAAGAGGCTTTAAACGCCTTTTTGGCGGAATATAAAACCTCTGTGGAAATGGCCACAGGGGAGGACACCCTGGCCCACACAGCCCAGCTGGCCGAGCAGTACGATATTATGAAAGAGGCCATTGCCCTAAAGGCAATACCACAATGCAACATTACCTTTATTGAAGGGGAGGAAATGGAACAAATTGCATCCGGGTTTTTAACCGTGCTGTTTGAAGCAAACCCGCAGTCTGTTGGAGGGGCATTGCCAGATGAGGCTTTTTACTACAAAAAATAACAGCTCTGCACCAGTGGAGCAAATATCCCCTTGGGGCAATTTCCCCCAGGGGCAGCTTTCCCAATGGCTGGCTGCCGCAGCATGGCTCATGCTGTGGCAGCTTTGCTGCTCTTTAGTGGACCTGCCTTTGCTGCTGCCATCCCCAGGGCAAACAGCTTCCCGCTTAGTTCAGCTGGCCGTTACGGCAGATTTTTGGCTCACTGTGGGGGCTACCTTTAGCCGTATATGCAGCGGTTTTTTTCTGGCGGCTGTGGTTGGCAGCCTGTTGGCTGTGGCTGCCGCAGCCAGCCTATGGGTAAAAACCTTTTTGTACCCGCTGTTTGCGGTATTACAGGCTACGCCGGTGGCTTCCTTTACTATTTTGGCCCTGGTTTGGATTCGCTCCAGCAACCTTTCCATATTTATTTCCTTTATTATGGTGCTGCCTATGGTGTACCGCAGCGTCCTTGCAGGAATAAAAAGCGCCGACCGCCAGCTGCTGGAAATGGGGCGGGCCTTCCGTTTTTCCTGGTGGAAAAAGGTGCGGTTTTTGTACCTGCCGGCGGTGCTGCCTTTTTTTGTTTCCGCCTGTACAACGGGTATTGGCTTTGCATGGAAGTCGGGAATCGCGGCGGAAGTTTTGGGAATACCCGCCCGGGCTGTGGGCAGCGAAATTTACCAGGCAAAAATATACCTGGAAACAGCCGACCTTTTTGCCTGGACAATCGTTGTTATTTTTATTTCTATTGTTTTGGAACGGCTGTTTGTTTGGGCCATGGGGCGGCTAAAGGTTTGCCTTTTGCGCTATGGGGGAAGCAAATTATGATATTTTTAAAAAATATTACAGTTAGTTATAACAAAAAAAGTATTTTGCAAAACTTTTCCCTTACCTTGCCAGAGCAGGGGGCCGTGTGTTTGTTTGCTCCTTCGGGCAGCGGAAAAACAACCCTGCTCAGTATGATTGCCGGGCTAAAGCAGGGTTTTTCCGGCCAGGTTCAGGGGCTAAAGGGCAAAAAAGTTTCTGTGGTATTCCAGGAAAACCGCCTGCTTCCCGGCGTAACCGCCCTAAGCAATGTTTCTGTGGCGCTCCCCAAGGGGCAGGAACAGCAGGCCGCCTTTTGGCTGGAACAGGTGGGGCTAAGGGAGGCTGCCAATCTGCTGCCGGAGGAATTAAGCGGGGGAATGCAGCGGCGGGTGGCCATTGCCCGGGCCTTAGCCTGGGGCGGGGACATTTACCTGTTGGACGAACCGTTCCAAGGGCTGGACCAAGAGTTAAAAAACAAGCTCATGGATATCATTCGCAGCAGGGCCAAAGGCAGCCTTGTGGTATTGGTGACCCACAGCTGGGAAAGCGCCCTCACCTTTGCCGACCAGGTGGTGGTTTGTTCCGGCCAGCCTATGGAAATACAAAAGCAGTTTGCCATTGCGGAGCCTTACGGCAAGCGGGATACTGCTGCGCTGCTTGCCAAGTATGGCCAGGGATAGCGGGGAGCCTTTGTCCCTGGTTTTTTGCAGGTTGTAAAATATCCCAGCAGTTCTATTGCCATTACACAGAAAGGTGCTATACTATGCTTAGTTAACGCTGTTAAGGAGGGCTATCATGTCAGAATCATTAAACAATATCCGTCTGCGCATTGAGGCGCTGGGAATAGATTTTCAGTTTATAAAACCCATTCAAACAGGCGCAAAGGGAGAGGAAAGGGACACATGGCTTTTGGAATATGAGGGCTCCCAGTTCATTTTTGTGCCTGGTCAAAAAAATGTCACCTTAGGGTGGGATGTGGAAAAATGCCCTTTGGGCAGCGGCCTGCTGGAGGGCTTAAAAGAGGAATTTGCCGCGGGGTGCCACTATTACAAGGAAGAGCTGAAGGACTACCGGAAATATTACGAAGAACAAATTGAAAAGGCCCAACAAAAGGGCGAACTGGAAAAAGCCGATGAACTGCGCCAGGAGATGGCGGAGGAGCTGGAGATGATGGAGGAAGATATTGAGGAAAAAGGCTATACAAGCTGGGAAAATTTTATGGAAAAATGGAACCAGAACCTCTCCCAGTGCCTGTCCCCCCTGCGCACTGCGGATATTGGCGATATGCTTGTAGAAGTGGACAGCCGCTACCTGGAAGAGGATGTGCCCTCCTTGGAGCAGGCCATTTTATCCCTGAAAAAAGGCCCCTTCACCCTGGCAACAGAGGATGAGTACGAATACCTCTGCAACGGCGGCGCGCGCACCCTGTTCCGCTGGGGGGATACCTTGGAGGATGTCATGGAGGAAATTTTTAATGTGGGCTCTGTCAGCAATCCAATGGAAAGGAAGATTTTGGAGCAGCCCAATGCCCTGGGCCTGTTTATGGCCTACAATTCTTATAAAAATGAAATTATAGATAACACGGCTTACACCAAAGGCGGAGACGGCGGCTGTTCCCTCTGCGGCGGCGACGGGGCCATTTATGTCCTGCCCTGCTACACCGCTTTTTACCGCAACCCCATGTGTGAAATCTATGAAAGGCCCCATGGGTTATCCAAAAACTATTTTTGCTACAGGCGTATTGTCCGTTTGCCATAACAGGTTTGGCAAGCAAATTTCTTTTGCAAGCGTTCAGCCGCTTCCAAGCCTATCCCAATGGGGCCAAAACTTACAGTGGAGTACCCGCTGAATAAAGGAAAAGGAGATGTTTTTATGGGAAAAATTGTAGCAGTCGGCGGCGGGGAGCTGCGTTTGGGGGAAACAAAGGCAATCGACCAGTATATTGTGGGGCTTTGCGGCAAGGAAAGCCCTAAATTGCTGTTTTTGCCCACAGCAAGCCACGATGCCCCAGGTTATGTGGAAGCAGTGGAGAAGGAGTTTGGCTCCATGGGGTGCACTGTCCAGGCGCTGTGCCTTACCAGCCAAACATATACCCAGGAGGAAATAAAAAGCAGCATACTGGGCGCGGATATTATTTATGTTGGCGGCGGCAGCACAGCTTTTATGATGGATTGTTGGAAGAAGTACGGGGTGGACGGCTATTTGCGCCAGGCCTATGAGCAGGGCACAGTGCTTTCCGGCCTAAGCGCAGGCTCAATTTGCTGGTTTGCTTTCGGCCACAGCGACAGCGACCTTATAGACGGCACAGGCCAGGCATACCGGTTTGTGGACGGCCTGGGCCTGCTGCCTTACTTCCATTGCCCCCATTATGATGAAAAAGGGCGCGAAGGCTTTGACGCAATGGCCGCAGAATTTATGGAAAAGAACCCCATGCCCGCCATTGCCTTGGAAAACCAAACAGCGCTGTTGTATATAGACGGCGCGTGCCAAATCATAAAGGAAAAACCAGAGAAAAAAGCCTATATGTTTACCTGGGAAAATGGGGCCTGCTGCCGCAGGGAGCTTTATTAAAACAGTAAAACCTTAGGCAGCAAAAGAAATTATTGCAGCCTCCCCAAAACTTTCTTTTTAAAAGCTATTGCCTTTTCTTTTTCGGTGTGATAATATGTAACTTGTAATTTTGTGTATTCAAGAAAGAGGTGACTGTGTAATGAAACAGGGAATCCATCCAAAGTATGAGCCAACAGTAGTAAAATGTGCATGCGGTGCAGAATTTGAAACTCGTTCTACTAAAAAAGATGTGCGCGTTGAAATTTGTTCAAAGTGTCATCCTTTCTTTACTGGTAGACAGAAGCTCGTAGATGCTGGCGGTCGTGTAGACCGTTTCAATAAACGTTTTGCAAACGTTATTGAAAAATAGGCCGGGCGTATTTGCTGAACAAAGGCGGTGCATATTGGTGCACCGCCTTTCTTTCCGTATAGGAATAGTTTGCCCAGGTAAGGGGGAAATAACATGAAAGAATATACAACCATTGCCCAGCGCGCTCAGGCAGAATTTATAGAACGCAAATCCCAGTTTATTGGCGTGGTGGCCCCGGTTTCCACCGAGGAGGAGGCCCAGGCCCTTATTGCGGAGGTCCGCGCTGCCCACCGGGACGCTACCCACAATACCTTTGCGTATATTTTAAACAACGGCATAAAACGCTGTTCCGACGACGGCGAGCCCCAGGGAACAGCCGGCGTGCCTATTTTGGACGTGCTGCAAAAGGAGGGCCTTACCAACATTGTGGCCGTAGTTACCCGGTACTTTGGGGGTATTATGCTTGGTGCGGGGGGTTTGGTGCGGGCCTATTCCCACGGGGCCAAAATAGCAGTGGACGCCGCCCGCCGCCAGGTTATGAGCCCCGCCGTGCTGCTGAGGCTGGTTTTCGATTACAGCCTCTACGGCAAAATCTCCTACCTGCTGCCC
>CAJTSZ010000083.1 GCA_910578755.1 uncultured Oscillospiraceae bacterium
TTACGTTAGCTTTGCCGTTTTTGGCGTTGCTTACTGCTTTTTTAGCGTCGCCGCTAATTTTTGCTGCGCTTACTGCGCCACCTGCTCCAACATTAGCGGAAGGTGCGTTTGCTGGGGTAGAGTTGCTGCTGCCGGAAGAGGAGGAACCGCTGTTGCTGGAGCCGTTGTCGCCTGGGTTTGGATCTGGGTCTGGTGTTGGGTCAGTACCAAAATCTTTGGAAACAGATCTTGTTTTGTTTTCTGCATCTGTAGCAATTACGGTAATGCTGTACTTCTTATCTGCTGTTACTGTCATGGTAACTGTTGCTGTATTAATGTCAGAAACACCATCCGCCACAACAGGTACATTTACTGTAGTTTTACTAAATTGAACATCTGCGCCAGCTGGGTCAGAAGTGAAGGAGAGGGTAGCATCCTGTGCAGCGTCACCGTTGTTTGTTAAAGTAATTTCAGCGGTGTACACGTTGCCTTCATTGGTAACTTCACCAATTGCAACAGCTACTGTACCGTCTTGTGCTACTGGTTTTGTGTAGCTTGCTTCACCTGTGATTGCTGTAAAGGTTTCGCTAGCACATTCAGGCATAATGCTAACATTGTAGGTAACGGTGTCAGAGCCCTTCGGAATAGTAACTGTAACCTTAACTTCTTTTGTTGTATTTGCTTTTACCTCAACACCGGCTTCAGTAACTGGAGTGCCGTCTACTGTCATAGTGAGAACTTCGCCAGCGGGTGTTACAGTAGGGGTAAGTTTAACAGTTTTGTCAGTAGACGCATAGGCATTGTTCAGTTCAATAATACCTTCAAATACCATAGGATCAGCTGTAGCTTTCAGTTCGTTGCCTTCTTTCCAGCCAGCGGTTACTTTTTCTGTTACTGGTTGGTCTACTTCTTTACCAGGAATTGTCACAGTTACTGGTGTTACTGTTACTTCTTTCCCATCAACTGTAATTGCTGCTGTAACGGTATAGTCCTTAGCCTCAGTAGTTTCATTTTCAGGGCAAGTTACTGTAAATGTAAAATCTTTTGTTGCATCAGTATCCTTTATTTCAATGGTCTGTTCTCCGGAAGGTGTAACTTCTGCACCATCCACTGTTACAGTAACTTTAGCTGTTGCAGCTTTACCAGTAGGGTTTGTGAAAGTAATTTTACCACTTGCTACATTGTCTGTAGCTTCTGCATCAACAGTTAATGTTGCGGTTACTTCTTTATCTTCTGGGTTTGCAGCTTCAACAGTAACTGTACCAACCTTAACTGCCGCTTCAGCTCCAACCTGCAGCTTTACATCGTAGGTGCCTGCTGCTGCATCCTTGTTCATGGTAACTGTAACATCCAGTGTCTGATCACCGGCAGGTACATTAACACTTGCTTGTGAAGGGGCAGCAGATTTAACAGCAACTTCAACACTACCTACATTGCCATCTCCAACTGTACCTGTAATCGCAAATTCTGCTGCTTCTTGACCACTGTTGTTTACAGCAGCAGTGCCTTTGTATTTGCCTTCAGCATCCTTTTGGAACGCGGTGTCAGCTGCGGTAATGGTAAGTGTAGCTTCGTTTTCACTGCCTGTACCTTTCACGGTTACAGTTGCAGCGCCAACAACTTGAGTAAGAGCACGAGTTTCTCCTCCTGCTTTCTCAGCTGCTGTAAATGTGATGGTGTATACAGCATCTTCTGTATCTGTATTTTTAGGGAAAGAAACCTCGGTGAATGTAAGAGAGGTTTCAGCTGCATCAGCGGCGCCAGCAAAGGTGTAGCTGCTGTTTTCCGTAACTGCTGTTAAAGCACTATCAGCTGTAAAAATTACACCTTCAGTAACTGGTGTTTCACCTTTGGCAACAGCCACTTCCAGTGTATAATCTGTGCCATCTGTTGTGGGAACGGTCAGTACAACATTTTCAACTTTAGGTGCTTCAACGTTATTTTCAATCTCTGCGGTGGCACCATTGCTGTTAATAGCAACATCAATTACGTCGCTATCTTGCCACTCTGCTACCATGATGTCACCATTAGATGCTGTGACATTGGTGTCCGCAAATGCAGTAACAGCCATGGAAGCCAGCATAGCAGTTACCAAAAGAATGGACAACAGTTTTTTCATTCTCATTCTCATTGTAATCAGTCTCCTTTTTCCTCCCCCGTTAGGGGGTATTATTCTAATTTCTTGCAGAAATTAGAATAGCCTTAAGGCTATTCTAATTTCTTGCAGAAATTAGAATAGCCTTAAGGCTATTCTTACTACATGGGTAAAAAGTGTTCCTCTGGTGGCTTTCCAAAAAACCCTGTTTACCCTATTTTTGTACGATAACAAATTATTTCCCTGTTGGCTTCTCAAGGAAATATTGATTACCTTACATATTACAGTATATTTTATTCACAGAAAAAGTCAATACATTTTCTGTTTTTTATTTTGCCATAAAGCGCAAGCGCCATGGTAAAATTATCCATGGCGCACAGTGAACAAAGGGAATGGTTCCTCCTGGCCATCCATTGGGAAATAAAATATTTTACATAATACCTAAACCCTAACTATATATTTCTTTTGGAAGTTTGGGGCACTTCCAAAAGAAAGGGGCTTTGCTACGCCTTTTTCACCATACGGCCGGCTACCACGGTAATGTCATCGTCGTGGCAGTCGTTGCGCTTTAAGCGGGCTGTGGTTGCAATATCGTCGCAAAGCTTTTGCAGGTCATCATCCTCAAAGCGGTCTATGGTGTAGGTAATCCACTCTGTTCCGGCGGCGGTAGCACCGTCGGAAACCATAACCACCAAATCTCCGGGGGAAAGCTTTAGGGTGCTTTTTTCAAAATCCACAGCGCTTAAAATGCCCACTGGCAGGGAAGTGGAGTGGATGTGCCCTGTTTTTCCGCTGTGCTTTACAAAGGTTGGCGCAGCGCCGGCCTTGTAAAAATCCACCTGGCCAGTGTACAGGTTCACCGCGGCAATATCTATGGTGGAGAGGGACTCCTCCCCGGATTTTACCAAAAGGGCGGAATTTACTATTTTAAGGGAGGGTTCGTAGGCAACATTGGCCTCTAATAGCTTGGAAATTAGGGAAACCGTCATGGCGGAATCAATGGCGGCGGCAGCCCCGCTGCCCATACCGTCGCTTACTATCATGTGGGCTATGGAACGGCGGTCGGTAAAGGTGGAACAACAATCGCCGCACAGCTTGGCCCCCTGGCAAATGTGTTGGGAAGAAGCAAATTCCATGGAAAACTCCGCCTCCTCCCGGAAGGTAAGCTGCACCTTGCCCCCATAGGCCACCTTTTCCGGCTGGGCAAAATCGCAGTCGCAAATTTGGGAAAGCTCCTTGGACATTTTTTCTTCGTTCACCCGGGGCAGTTTGAACTCCGGCAGGTACATCTGCACAAACATCAGCTGGTCCTGGTCCCGGTAGCAGTTTACGCTCATCACGTTTAAAGAGAGGCTTTCCAGGTAATCCATAATTTTTAGGGTCATTTGGTTATCGTAGGCGGTAATGCGCAGCATTTCCTCACCAAAGCCTGTAAGCATATCCGCCATGCCGTCAAACTGGTCTGTCACCACCGAGCGCACCCGGGCCACCTTGCGGTACATTCCCTCCTTGGAAATAAATTCCTCATACCCATCGTTTACCACAGCGGCAATTTGTTCCTTTTTGCCACACCTGGCGGAAAGGGGGTAGACAAAGTCCTCCGGGGTAATGGACCC
This sequence comes from uncultured Oscillospiraceae bacterium, assembly GCA_910578755.1. GTDB lineage: Bacteria > Bacillota > Clostridia > Oscillospirales > Ruminococcaceae > Negativibacillus. The sequence goes on from CAJTSZ010000083.1 coordinate 3,691, forward strand.
ATTTTTGCGCAGAACGCTGGTAAAATGGTTAAATACATTCATGGAATCGGTATATTCCTGCTGCCAGCACCTGGTTTTTAGTCCGCATTTTTTGCATATAGTATCTATAGCCTTGTTGTACACCTCGCTTACTGTACCCGCTTTCATTTTATCCACCTGCTGGGAAACCTTTTGGGTGGTTTGGGCAATATCCTTTAGGGCAAGGGAGGCGTCCCCAATACGGGAGAGCAGCAGCTCCTTTATTCCCTTATCGCCAGCCCTATCCAAATGGCGGAACAGCTTGGCCTTTGCCGCGTACAGCATTTTTACCGGAATTACCATAAACACCACCGAGGCCACCGCCGTTTCCACCAAATAGGGCAGGGCCGCCCTGGGCCCGTTGGCCATAAGGTGGAAAGCCCCTGTGGTCATAATAAAAGCGGCGGCGCAGCCAAACTTGCCCAAGGGGGAAAACACCCCGGAAAGCAGGCCCCCTACGGCATAGGTACCCAAAAAGGAAAGCTGTGGGAAGGCTGCCAGGCCAACGGCCGCCCCGCAGGTGGCCCCTGCCACAGTTCCCACCGACTCCCCGCCAATTAAGCTGCAAACCAAAATAACCAAACAGGCGGCCGTGCGCCCCAGGGAAATATGGAACACTTCAAATGAGGAAAGGGACATCATAATAATGCACAGGGCAATAATGGCGCAGGAGGTGTCCGACCGTTTTAGAGTCATAACCCCTTGGCCCAGCTTTAAGGCATACAGGGTACGCACAAAAAAGTAAGCCGCCCCGCCGGCCAAAAAGGCTTCGGCAAAGGAGAGGATAAGGTTATAGGCGGTAAAGGGGCCTGCCAAAGTAACCATAAGGGAGGGCAGCAGCAGGGAACACCCGGCCAGCACCGGCACAAAGGCAAAGGAGGGCTTGGCCAGCCTGCCGGAAAACAGGGCCCACCGCACAATGGCGGCAATAAGGGCCGCGGCTGCGTACTTCATTGTCATAGGTACGCCCGAGGGGAAAAAGCTGCCTCCTACTGCGCCAATAGTAATGGGAATAAGCAGGTTTTGGGGGCAGGCGGCGCACAGGGCTGCCCCAAAGGGGGAAATACCCTCCAGCATACTGCCTGCGGAAATAATATAGCTTGCGACGCCCCAACCCAAGGCGGAAAAAATTTCTTTTTGGTTTTTTACAGACTGCCGCGCCTGTCCTGCAAGGCCTACGCCAATCATATCTGTTCTGTTTTTCATTTGCTTTTCCTCTTTTCTTTTGTTTTTCATGGATAAGCAGGGGGCAATCCATGGTTACTTCCTTTGTTTTACTTTTTCAGCTTCCTTTGGAAAAAAACGGGCCGGTTTTTGTTTGGCAGGAAATATTTTACAAATAATATACCACTATTGCCCCTTTTTTGTTGTCACATATAGTACAAGCAGAATACCGAATTATGCGATATCCTTACAAAAAACGGCGAAGGAAATGGGAAAAGCAAAATAGGCAAGGGTAAATTTGCCCCTGCCTACAAAAAAACAGAAAAAATAGCGCTCTGCATCCAACTCCAAAAAACAGGAGGAAAGAAATCGCTTTTTTATGATGGATATGTTAAAATGATAAGCAAAGCAGCAGCTGCAAATTATGGAGGGGTATTTATGGGATTATTTTTTAAAAAGAAAAAAGAAGAACCAGTGGATGGAATAACACCGGAAATAAAAGCTAAGTTAGATGAATTTGCCGAAAGAGGCAACCACCTTGAAGAAGAAAACCAATATGAAAAAGCAATACAAGCCTGGCAGGAGGGCCTTGCACTAATACCGGAGCCCCAGCAGTTTTACAGCGAAACCGTATGGTTTTTAGCCGCCATTGGCGACGTTTATTTTCAGCAGGCACTATATGCAAAAGCCCATGAATGTTTTAATAAAGCAAGGGGAAATTTAAGCGGCGCAGGGTATCAAAACCCTTTTATTATGCTGCGGCTGGGGCAGTGCTGCCTGGAAATTGGGGACGAAAAAAACGCCATAGAATATTTGCTTCGGGCCTATATGATGGAAGGAAAAGAACTGTTTGAGCCCGATGAGGACGGCAACGATGACGGGCTGAAATACTTTAACTACTTAAAAGCCCATGTGGAACACATTGAATAACAGCCTGTATTTCATCAAAGCGCCAAAAGGCCCCGGCTTTTGCCGGGGCTTTTCGTTTACAAAAATAATTATTTTGTTTTGCTCCACGCCTTCATGCGCTGGGTTTTATCCAAAATACGTTTGCGCATGCGGATGTTTTCCGGGGTTACTTCAATAAGCTCATCGTCCTTAATAAATTCAATGGCTTGTTCCAGGGACATTACCTTTGGCGGAATAAGGCGCAGGGCGTCGTCGCTGCCGGAGGCCCGGGTGTTGGTAAGGTGCTTTTTCTTGCAGATATTTACCACCAAGTCTTCCTCCTTGGGGGATTGGCCCACAATCATACCCTCGTAAACAGGCACACCGGCGCCAATAAACAAGGTGCCCCGTTCTTGGGCGTTGTACAAACCGTAGGTAACGGATTCCCCGGCTTCAAAGGCAATAAGGGAACCCTGGGAGCGCTTTGGAATATCCCCCTTGTAGGGCTCGTAGCCGTGGAACACGGAGCTCATAATGCCTTCGCCCTTGGTATCGGTTAAAAATTCGTTGCGGTAGCCAAACAGGCCCCGGGAAGGAATAATAAATTCCAGCTTGGTGCGGCCGCTCATTGGGGTCATGGAAACCATAACGCCTTTTCTTGGGCCCATTTTTTCAATAACAGAGCCGGTGCAGACATCGGGAACATCCACAACCAGTTCCTCCATAGGCTCCATGGTGTGGCCCTCTTCCTCTTTAAACAGCACCTGCGGGCGGCTTACTTGGAATTCGTAGCCCTCCCGGCGCATGGTTTCAATTAAAACGGAAAGGTGCATTTCACCGCGGCCTGCCACGCGGAAGGCCTCTGTTGTTTCGGTTTCGGTTACCCGCAGGGAAACATCCTTCAGGGTTTCCTTCATCAGGCGGTCCCGCAGGTGGCGGGAGGTTAAGAACTTGCCTTCCTTACCGGCAAAGGGGCTGTTGTTTACAGAGAAGGTCATTTCCACCGTTGGGTCAGAAATTTTTACAAAGGGCAGGGGGGTTGGGTCTGCCGGGCTGCATACAGTTTGGCCAATTGTAATATTTTCCACACCGGAAATGCACACAATATCCCCCATTTTCGCCTCCTCCACAGGGACGCGGTTGAGCCCTTCTATTTGGTACAGGGTAACAATTTTGCCCCGGTAAGGCTCAGTGTTTTCGTGGATATCCGTAATAACAATTTGGTCGTTTACGTGGGCGGTGCCCCGGGCAATACGGCCAATGGCAATACGGCCTACATATTCGTTATAATCAATGGAGGAAACCAGCATTTGCAGGGGGGCTTCCGGGTCGCCCTCCGGCGCGGGAATCTCCTCCAAAATGGTATTGAACAGAGGGTCCAGGTTTTCGCCCAAAACCCCAGGCTCGGTGGAGGCGGTGCCCTCCTTGCCGGAGCAGTACAGGATTTTAGATTCCAGCTGCTCCTCGTTGGCGTCCAAATCAAAGAGGAGCTCGTACACTTCCTCGGTAACTTCCTCATTGCGGGCATCGGGGCGGTCCGTTTTATTTACCACAATAATTACCTTGTGGCCCAGCTCCAAAGCCTTTTGCAGCACAAAGCGGGTTTGGGGCATAGGGCCTTCAAAGGAATCCACCAAAAGGATAACGCCGTTTACCATTTTTAAAATGCGCTCTACCTCGCCGCCAAAGTCGGCATGGCCGGGGGTATCTATTACATTTATTTTAACGCCCTTGTAGTTGATGGCTGTATTTTTTGCCAAAATGGTAATGCCGCGTTCTTTTTCCAGGTCGCCGCTGTCCATAACCCTATCCTGTACGGACTGGTTTTCACGGAATGTACCGCTTTGTTTAAGCATTTGGTCTACCAGGGTGGTTTTACCGTGGTCAACGTGGGCAATAATGGCAATATTTCTTAAATCTTCTCTAATCAAACTGATTACTCCTTCTATTAAAACCGATTTTCTTCTCACAGGCTGCACTCTGCCCTTTTGCCGGGAGGCAGGCGCTACTATGGCTATTATATCCCTATTTTAGCGGGTATTCCAGCATTTTTTACAAATTGCCCTGTGAAACCCCGTATTGCATAAAGGAAGTAAAGCGGCCCAAAAAGTTTTTGTGTATTTTGCTTTTATCCACCTTGCCCTGTTCCGCCTGTGCAATTACTTTGCTTTTGCCGTATTTGGCCGAACATAGTATGTAAATAGTTGTACACAACAGGAAAGGAGAATATTCTGTGAAAATATCTAATATACAAGGCTTGCTCCAGCCGGCCCGCGTTTCACCGGCCGCCTCCCCGGCAGCAGCTGCGCCTGCCGCGCAAAACCGGGACAAAGTCAGCATTTCCCCCGCTGGGAAAAAGAAAAGCGCCCGCCTCCAAAACCTGATGAAGCAGCGGGAAAACCTGCTGACCCGCCAGGAGGAGCTGCGCCGCAAGGCCAAGGACAAGGATGTGGACCCGGAGATTATCCAGCGGTCCCTACAGGCGTGCCAGGAGCAAATCCGTGCCGTAGAACAGCAGATTTCCCAAGAGATACGCCAGCAGTTTAAACCGGAAGCCGAGGAAGAGAAGAAGCAGGAGAAAACGGAGCCCAAAACAAAGGAAGAGGTACAGCAGGAGCGCATTGAACAGCTGACCAACCTTTCCGCCAGTGTTTCCCGTGCCCAATCCCTTCAGTCGCTTCAGGCAAAGCTGGAGGGTACGGCCGATGTCCGCAAGGCTGAAATAAAAACGGACAAAACCAATGGTGAAATTGCCGACAGCATGATTCGTGCCCGGGACGGCGACTCCCCGCAAACAGAAAAGGTCATTGCCTTCCTGAACGAAACTCGCCAGCAGCGGCTCTCCCACAAGGAGGCCGAGGTTGCCGATTTAGAGCAGCGCGCCGCTGCCGTAGCCTCCCAGGCTATGGAGCAGCTGGGCAATATCTCCCAGGAAACCGCAGAAGCAGCGGAAACCGAGGAGAAGCCGGCTGCCCGCCCGGAGGAAAAGGAAGGGGAGAACCAAAACCCTGCCCTGCCCGGCGTGCAAAAGCAGGAAGAAGCCCTTTAACCCATAAGAGCCTATTTAGAATCTCCCTGCACACGCCTTGGCGGCCCCAAAACTTACAGCGGTGTACCGCTGTAAGTTTTTTCTTTTTGGAGGCATAAGCAGCCCCCAAGCCCAGCCTTATTTCCTGTGGGCCTCCCCGGCCCCTTTCTTTTGTGTGAAAAGAAAGGGGGAAAGAAGCAGCAATTCAGCGGGTAACCCCGCTGAATTGGCAGCAAGTTCGCAAAGCGAACTTGTGGCCCTTCACTGAAGGGCAGACACTCCCCAAGCACCACCAGCCGCCGCTTGTTAAGTGGCACAATCAAATAAGGGGTTCAAAGGGGTGGAACCCCTTGCGGCGCTTCTTGTTAAACTTCTTTCGCCGGCGAAAAGAAGCACAAGTTGGGCGTAGCCCAACTTGCTATGTTACAGCAAAGGTTTTCCTTTGCTGTAACATTTGGGGGTACGG
>CAJTSZ010000084.1:0-4331 GCA_910578755.1 uncultured Oscillospiraceae bacterium
TGGCCGGGGCGATGTGTTCGCTTTGCTCACCGCCCCATGGCCAATTATACCACTGCGCGCGCTGCGCTTTGTGGTATAATAACGACAAAGTCGTTATTATATTTCAATGGCCGGGGCGATGTGTTCGCTTTGCTCACCGCCCCATGGCCAATTATACCACTGCGCGCGCTGCGCTTTGTGGTATAATAACGACAAAGTCGTTATTATATTTCAATGGCCGGGGCGATGTGTTCGCTTTGCTCACCGCCCCATGGCCAATTATACCACTGCGCGCGCTGCGCTTTGTGGTATAATGAGAAAAAAGAAAAACAAGCCTTTTGCAAAAATATTTTGTAAAAGGTTTGTTTGGGGAAAGGAGCTTTATTATGGTAATAAAACAGTATACCGGAAATCGCCGGCAGTATTTACCCCTGCTTTTGGAGGCCGACCCCAGCGAGGAAATGATAAACCGTTACCTTGACCAAGGTTTTTTCCTGGTGGCGGAGGAAAATGTCGCTGTTGCAGGGGTAGCCTGCGTTGTGCCTGTGGAAAACATGTTCCAGGGACTTGGGGGCTGGGAACTAAAAAATATTTCCGTAGCGGAGCCGTTTCAAAGGCGGGGTGTTGGTTCGGCGCTAATAGCCGCGTCCCAGGAAAATATTCCCAGGTGGGCCGCGTTTTGGGTAGGCACGGCGGACGGCAGCGCTGCTGCTTTGGCCTTTTACCAGCGCAACGGCTTTGGGGTTTCCCACGTAGTAAAAGACTTTTTTACTAAAAATTATCCAGAGCCTATTTATGACGCCGGCATACTTTGCAGGGATATGGTATATCTTTGTAAAATAAACAGCCGCCCTTAGAATACATATTCTAAGGGCGGCTATGGCTTTTCATTTAATCGTCTGTTTAGTCCAAAAGGTAGATATTGACGTATTTTCGGCCGTTGAGGCAGCTTTCCAAGTAGGTGTCATAGTACAGGTCCACATCAATAACATCATCCATCAGGCCGGTACCAGTATCTGCGGCAATGGCATAACCGTACACAAAGCTGTTGTCCGGGCTGGTAATATACATTTTTGTGCCATAAGGGATTTCTGTAGGGTCTACGGCCACATACCCGGCAGAAAGGCCCATACCGCTGGCCCCCCGGGCCCGTCCCCCGGCATTGTAGCCGGTGGCAATTTGGTTTTTCAGCACCTTTGTATAGGAAAGGGGTATGCCGTTGCTGTCGGTAGGCACATCAAAGTCGAGAGGTGAAACGGCAACATCGTCTCCCACCAAAATAATTTCTTCCACAGGTTTTTTTACAATGGCTTCGCTTTCCAACTGCTCCTCTTCCACAACACCATCTATGGTGCGCTGGATGTAGGAGAGGGTTTTCAGCCCGTCCTGGCCGCTTTGGAGGGTAACAGTGCGCCCAGGGCGTACCAGGGAGGTAGGTTTCACCTGGGTTTCGTGGGGAATAACCAGTTCCTCCACGCGGGTAACAAAATCTACCCTTTGTAAAACAATATTTTCATTTTCATCCACATATTTTTCGGCAGAGGGGGTAAGCAGGTCATTGCTGTCGTATTCAATATTTAATTGATCCAGCAAATCGGAAACTGTGCCGCCTACCACATACAAGGTGGTGCTTCTCCCGTCGGCGGTAACAGTGACAGGAAAGGAACGGGTAATGTTAATTTCCCCGTACCCGCCGGAAATGCCGCTGAAATCCACCACATCGGTGGACATGGTAACAATACCATTGTCCTCTAAAATATCATACGGGTCCTGCTGGAAGGTGTGCATTAGCAGGGTTTGGCCTTCATCAATGATACAAACGGTGTTGATAAGCGATGCCATGCTGAATATGATTGCAGCCGCTGCAACAAAAAGCACCCCGGCGGCAAAGCTTGGCCGGGAAGCCAACCTGCACATTTGCCGGACTTTATGTTTTAACTCTTGCATAACTTTCTCCTTTTTGTAGTTAGATTATCACCCAAGGAATGGGTTTTTCGGTATGCTACTATTTTAGGAAAGCTGTTGCCATTATATTCATGGGGCCCCTTTGTGTCAAGGGTTGCAAAAAAGGGCTTAATTCCTTGGTTTTTGGCTGATATTCCCTCATTCTACAAAAAAAATTGTAAAACTGTACAATGTAAATTCTCAATATAAAAATATTTATATCCTTTTTAGCCAAAAACCATACATTTTTCCACTCTGTTATTTTGCACATTATATTAGGGGATAAAATGGGTTTAATTTGTATATTTTGTATATATCCCAGCGGTTAGGAAAAATATTTTCCTTTTAACAGGAAAGGATGGCTTTGCTGCTGTGACAGCCTCCAAACCGAGCTGCTCCCCCCTAAACAGAGGGCTAATTGGCAAATATCAACCTATTTAATATATGCGCCCACGAGGGATTTGTGTCCCTAGTCTTTCGGCTCCTCCCTTTTAGTGGAATATACTAAACAGTGGACTTTTGCTGGTGAAAGAAGGTTAATTGGGATTCCCCATAAATTTTAGGAAAGGGAAAACCGCCATTACAAGTTTACAAAGCAACGGGGCTCCCATTCAGCGGGTACCCGCTGAATGTCGGTTTCTTTTTACACAAAAGAAAGGGAGATCTGCTCGACTAAACACCCAAATAAGGGGGGAATATAAAGTATATCTATGTATAATTATATGCCTAAAACCCAAACAGGTATTTCCCAGAAAAAGGGGGGACAGCGGGAATTTCACAAAAACTTCATTTTTTAACCCATTTTTATTGATATTTCCCGTAATATATGCTAAAGTAAAGACATATTTTTTGCAGGTTTTGAATAAAGCCCACACCAACCGAGCCTATAAAAAGGAAGAAGGTAATTTATGGAAAAGTTGTTTAAGCTAAAAGAAAACAAAACCACCGTTTCCACCGAGGTTATGGCTGGCATTACCACATTTTTTGCAATGGCTTACATTATCATTGTAAACCCTACTATTTTAAGTCAATCCGGTATGGAGTGGGGCGCGGTATTCCTGGCCACCATCATTGCCTCCATTATTGGCACATTGATTATGGGCCTGGTGGCAAACGTGCCTTACGCCCAAGCCCCCGGTATGGGCTTAAACGCCTTTTTTGTATATACCGTATGCTTTACCTTAGGGTTTACCTGGCAGCAGGCCCTTTCCATGGTGTTTGTTTGCGGGTTAATTAATGTGCTTATTACTGTAACCAAAGTGCGTAAATACATTATTAAAGCCATCCCGGAGAGCTTACAAAATGCCATTGGCGGCGGTATTGGCGTATTTGTTGCCTATATTGGCCTGCTAAACGTGGGTATTATTAACTTTGACGCCGGCGTACCCGCCCTTTCTGCTTTAAACAAACCAGCGTTGCTGGTGTTTGTCGCAGGCCTGACAATAATTATTGTTCTTTCTATTATGAAGGTAAAAGGCGCCATTTTAATTGGTATTATTGTTACTACCTTAATTGGTATTCCCTTTGGCGTGACCAGCACCAGCGACACTGTTAGCTTTAGCGAGGCCTGCGCTGCCCTCCCAACCACCTTTGGCGCTATTTTTACAGCCCAGGGCCTTCCATCCCTATTTGCAGACCCGGCCAAAATCCCGCTGGTTTTAATCACTATTTTTTCTTTCAGCCTGTCCGACACCTTTGACACCATTGGCACATTTATTGGTACAGGCCGCAGGACCGGTATTTTCAGTGCGGCAGATGAGGCTGCATTGGAAAACGGCAAAGGTTTTTCCTCTAAAATGGACAAGGCCCTGTTTGCCGACGCCACTGCAACCTCTATTGGCGCTATTTTTGGTACCTCCAACACCACAACCTTTGTAGAAAGCGCCGCCGGCATTGGCGCAGGCGGCCGCACCGGGTTAACCTCCGTAGTTGTTGCCCTTTGCTTTGCAGTAAGCGCTTTCCTTTCTACCTTTGTAAGTGCTATCCCTTACGCGGCTACCGCCCCTGCTTTGGTTGTTGTAGGCTGTATGATGGTATCTTCCTTTAAAGAAATTAACTGGGCCGACCTGGAAGAAGCCGTTCCTGCCTTTTTTGCCGGCATGTTTATGGCCCTGTGCTACAGCATTTCCTATGGTATTGCCACTGCGTTTATCTTCTACTGTGTAGTAAAATTGGCCAGGAAAAAGGCCAAGGATTTAAGCCCCATCCTTGTTGTGGCCACACTGCTGTTTGTGTTAAACTTTGTTCTTCTTGCCTTATTGTAATTCCACTCTCAATATATACGTACAGTATAAAAGAACAACACCCTCCTGCAAGAGGGCCGGGAGGCCTGCACCCGCCAAAGCAGGCAAATGCGGCAACTCCAGCGCTGTGAAACTATAGCGCTGGGGTTTTTTTATGTTATACCA
>CAJTSZ010000084.1:4431-8930 GCA_910578755.1 uncultured Oscillospiraceae bacterium
TTGCAGTTATTATGCCACAAAAACAGGCTGGCAAAAGCCCCAGGGCATTCTGCTGCTTTACACAGCTTTATGCCCTGAGGCTTCTGCGAGGAGTTTGCACTATTTATTGCTTTTGCAAGGTTTCCATTTCATATACCCGGTCAAAGCGGGCTTTGCGGGCTTCGTCCAGGTGGTGGCTATAGAAACCCAACATCCTTGCAATATCAAAAAATTTTTTAACTAATACTATTCACCATGGCCAGCAGGTCACTATATAGCACGCTGGCCGGGCGGCGGTCAATTTTTCCATGGTCACCATCGAATTGCAGCTCGCTGTTGTTGCCAATGTTGTAGTAAGACACCTTGTCATCCGGGCTAATATACTTGAACTGCCCTTTGTCCTTGAAAATGGCAATACGTTGATTGTCTTCGTTGGTGATTAAAATGAAATCTCCACTGCTATTATCTTTAGTGGATAAGGTTTCTGCTTTCTCTGCCTTTTGGCACTGCCACAGGGGCATGGACGCCATGAGGCGCATGGTATCGCTTTTGCTCAACGCCACCGGTGTACCGTCATAGCCTTTTTGAACACTTACCCTGCGGAAAGTCTTATCAAAATTTCCCGTGTTACTGCTTTTCCCTCCATAGCTTGCTGCAGCGGCGCAAACAGTCTCAAAGGCATTTTCCGGCACATTGTAGTAGGTTTCCTTGCCATCCTTGCTGCGATACACCGCTTGGAGTTGGTACTGGTAGATGCAAAGTGTTTCCATATTGCTGGTGGTAAGGCGAATAAAGGGACCATCCACCATGGATATGCCAGACAGAGTTTTAATTGGCTGGGCAGACTGGTAGTGTTCCAGACCAAGAAAGCTGCGGAAGTCTGGGATACTTTCCGTTGGCAATTCGTAGTCAATCATGCTGACTCCGGCGGGGTAGAATTCAATATGTTCGGCATCTTCACCGAAGGTCAGCAGAGCCTGGGCGGGGGCAGGTTTTTCCTTTTTCTCCGGTTGAGGCAGGTTTTGCGCAGGTGCTGAAGGGGCCTCTGGCTGAGGCGTGGGTTCAGGCTCAGGTGTAGGTTCCAGTTCTGGTTCAGGCTTTGGTTCCAGGTCATATTCGGTTTCCTCTACCTCCGGAACAGGCGCAGAGGCTTGTTCTTTACCAATATCCGTTGGTGCGGTAGTTCGTTCGTCGCCGCAGGCGGAAAACATGAAAAGCATGGCTACCAGCAAAAAAGGGAATAAAGTCTTCTTCATAAAGCACCTCCATAAACTGTCCTTAAAGCAAATAGATAATTTAAGAACAATATTTTATTTTTCTAATGGAATAGAATAATATGGCTAAAGAGAATATAGAACCTGTAATACTCACAACCAATAAAGAATTTACCTGATTGTGTGCAGAGTAAACAGAAATCTTCCCTGCACCACCCATTGCAGGATCAGCAATACCGTTTACTATTTTACATTCTACTGGTTCATAAAGAAGGTTTTGAGAATTTAGTTCAATATCCCCTATAACTTCATCTATAGAATATAAATGCCCTACTTCTAAAGAACTCTCTCTCAAAACTTCAGGTAGAAAGTATTCTACATTCCCATCAGAAAAAATAATACCTTCCGCATACATTGGAATTCCTATAAATTTAGCATAGGTGTTGTTAAGATTCAACGCGCTGTCTTCAAGCTCTTTTAGGAATAATTTATTGGAAAATTGAAGGCTATAAAGATCCCCAGAGTCTGCTACATAGACCTGTTTAATACTGCCATCAGAATTTAAAATAGCTGTTCCTGCACCCATAGGATGCTCACAAAGAGCATTGTATAAGTTTTCTGGTTCAGCAATATCTGAAATCTTTCCACTCTTTAACTTTTCCAAAAACTCTTTTTGACCATCAAGAGTTGAAATATCAATATTCACATTAAATCTCTCAGATATGCTTGTACTATTAATAGCATACTTTGAGGAATTCAATTCATATTGGGAAGGTAGGTCAACATAGTAGGACTCTTTAATGTGGTCAATATAATTGTTGTCCGCTGTTGCCATAAGACTTCCAGAACAAATTGTAGCAAATACAACTGCACTACAAATGAGTTTTTTGAACATTACCATATCCTCTTTTAATAAATAACATATGGTCCACCATAAACAGTAACACCTGGGAATTCATGGCAATAAATGCCTGTATTCATTAAATCATTTTTATAAACATCAATAAAGTTGCTGCTATTCCATGGGTCACCTAAAAGAATATTATCGGCAGAACTATCAACCCAATAGGCAAATGTTGTATGTCCTTTTAGGGAACCGGTTTGAAATTCTGGTGGTTTCGCATTAAATAGTCCTATTGCTACTACATCGTCAGCCAAAATTTCATTCATAATGGTTTTCCAATGAGAACTTGTTGTAAGGTTGTTCCAATCAGCATTTTTAAAAGCTGTTGGACTAATGGATTTCATGGCTTTAATCATATCTGTTGATGTCCCAACAGTATTATTGGTATTATTGTGCGCTGCATAAACGATTCTCGCTTGTCTATTGGCAAACCCATTTGACGTAAAATTAGGTGTTTCTTTGTCTATCATAGTTTCAGAAACTGCTGCCCAGCACCAATTACTTGCTGTCTGCCTATACCATTTAGCATCTTTGATATTGTGCACAGCTGCAAATGCAGATAGACTTCCAAAAGAAATGGTCATAACTAGTGATACTGCTATTGCCATAAAACAACGTTTCTTTTTCATAAATTACCTCCTAAACTCATATCTGTTATGTATATCCATATAACTTAAAATAGTAGCAAATCACCTCCACATCTTTATTAATTAATACAGAAAGTTTAACTAAAAATACATCACCTCTTTACCCTCTGCAGCTGGGTGTAATAAGCTGGAACTAAAGCAGCTGTATCTCCGCTGCAACATTATAGTAACATATCCACAACCATAAGAACATATTGTTTCCAGTACAGAAAAACTTTCACAGAACAATAATTTTTGGGAAAACAATAAAAAAATTTTCTATTTATACATAATTTTTTTACTGTTTTTTCTTCAAAAAATCCACCATATATGGTAAAATAACCCTTATATTTTTTTGTAAAAAAGGAATGGATTTAAATGCAAACTTATTTTGTAGGAGATTTAATTAGAAAGCGCCGCAAGGAGCTAAACTTGACCCAGGGGCAGCTTGGCGAAGGCCTGTGCGAACCGGTCACCATTTCCCGGCTGGAAAACGGGCGGCAAACGCCCCCCTTTCATACACTGCGGGCGCTTTTGCAGCGTTTGGGCCTGCCGGAGCACAAATACATTGCTTTTTTAAACGCCAACTAACAGGAAATTTCCTTGTTAATGGAGGAGATTGTTTCCTGCAACACCTTAAAGGACAGCCCCCGGGGCCTGGCGGCCATAGAGCAGTTGGAGAAGATTGCACCCCCTAATGACCCCCTCATCCGGCAGCTGGTCCTGCGCAGCAAGGCTGGCCTTGGAAAAAGGGAAAATGGGCAAATTGTTCCTTACACTCTTGAGGAAGAATTGGATATGCTTTTTCGGGCTATCCGCCTCACCGCACCTCGTTTTGATTTGGACACCATCCATCAAGGACTGTACTGCCTGGACGAGGTAAAGGTAATCAACCAAATTGCAACTGCTTATTCCGACCTTGGGGAACAAAAAAAAGCAGTTGATATTTACTACCAACTGCTGAAATACATTAAAAGCCATTTTAAAAATATATTACAGTCCGGCGGCCTGCTCCCCCTTGTTTCCTTTAACTACGCAAGGGAACTGGACCTGGCCGGACGGTATGCGGAAGCCGTTGAAATTGCCCAAACCGGCTGGGACGCCTGTAAACAGTATGGGCAATATTACACATTGCCCTCTGCCATTGCCCTTATTGCTGAATGTTATCACTTTTTAGGGAAGGATGACCAAAGCAAGGACCTTTACAGGCAGGCCTACTATGTATACAAAGCCATTGGCAATGCTCGCGGCGTTTCCGTTGTAGAGAAGGAAACAAAGAAATACTTTGGCGAAGAATTTACTCTTTAAAAGTCGTCTTCATGCCCATCATATACATAAGGGCAGGCGGGCTCTTCCGCAACAAGCTGGTTGTTTTCTTCGCTGCCGGTTTCCTTGTTATGCTGGTTAAAGGGCGCCAAGGCCATAAGCCCCATACACAACATGGCAGACAATAAAGCGGCTGTTAATTTTTTTATCATACTATACCGTTCTCCTTTGTTTGATTTTCTTTATAAATTATACCTCATCCCCTTTCCTTTGAACATATCGTTTCCAGTACAGAAAAACTTTCACAGGACGATAAGTTTTCCTTCCTTTTCACTGCTTTTCTTCTGTAAAAACTCCTTTTAATGTAGGTTTGCATATATTACTACAACAAAACCCACCCTGCCGGTTGGCAGGGTGGGTTTTGTGTTCCGGAAATATAACAGCCCAAAGTGGGTAATTATCTCTTGGGTAACTTCGGCCACCAGTATATGGGCTTTTCCAGGCTTTTTG
>CAJTSZ010000085.1:0-2820 GCA_910578755.1 uncultured Oscillospiraceae bacterium
TCAATATTATCAAACGCATCTTTATTTTCACAAGCAGAAATGGGCAGCATACATAGCCCAAGCAATAATAAGACGCATAGTTTTTTCTTCATAATAAAACTTCCTTTCAAAATATTATTATATATTGTATCATTTATTGCGTTCTCGTGCAATTATTTTTGCATGGTTTTACATAAAATATTGCACGGGGGTGCAATATTATGAAAAACGGAGAAAGCATTGATAGAATTATTCAAGTAAATGATGTTAGCATCGGAAAGAATATAGCGAAAATACGTAAATCTATAAATATTAAACAAATTGATATGGTTGCAAAGTTACAAACCAATGGAGTGGATATTTCCATTTATTCGTATAACAGAATAGAAAAAGGCACACAAAATCCAACAGTATCCTTTTTATATGCTTGCTGTTATATTTTAGGCTGTGATATGAATAAAATTTTTGACTTTAAAAAGGACGCAAAATTTACAGAAAAACAGTGAATTCCCTTAAGAAATGTGGTATAGTACTATTTACTGAATTTCAGCCGCAAAAGAATGGAGTGTAAAACAATGTTTTATAAGTTTTTGCTTATGGCCTTGCCATATATTATTATGCTTTCCCTGACACAAATTTTTGCCCTTGCCAGCCTGTTTCCCACATTTATGGGGCGGGTTCGGGCGGAGCAGAAAAACGGCACAGAGGTGCTGACAGAAAAGGAAAAGCAGCTGTTGGCCATTCCTGTGGAAAAGCTGGCCAATATGGCCATCGCTCGCTATTTGGTTGTTTTAGTTTGTATGACCGTAGTGGCTGCCTTTTATTTTTCCCAGCAGGACTGGGCAAGCCCCTGGCTGCTTACTGGCATGTTTTTTGTAATAGGCTTTCTTGCAGAGGTCCCAAATATGACTTATAAAAAGAAAAGGTATATTCAGCAGGTAACAGAGGCCTTGGGCAAATTTAAATTAAATTAGCCCAAGGCAATTCCCAGAAGGGGAGAAGCTGTTGTTGGAAAAACAAAATCGCCGTTCCCACTGGGAACGGCGATTTTTATGTAAAATATGCAGTTATGGACGAAGGTTTACGCCGCCATCCACGTTAATGGTTTGGCCGGTAATGTATTTTGCTTCTTCAGAAGCAAGGAATACGCACAGCGGGCCAATCTCAGTTTCAGAATCACCAAAGTGTTCCAAAGGAATGTCGCGGATAGTATTTTTGTACAATTCGGGATATTCCTGTTCCCATTTCGCAAGGCCAGGGGTAGCAGCCAGGGGGCATACTACGTTTACGCGAATTCCCATAGGGCCCCATTCGCGGGCAGCTACACGGGAAAGGCCGCGGATGCCTTCTTTTGCGGCAGCGTAGGAGGACTGGCCAATTTTACCAGAAAGCCCTGCGCCGGAAGCAAAGTTCAGTACGCTGCCCTTTGTTTCTTTCAAATAAGGCAGGCAAGCCTGCATGTAGAAGAAAGAAGCATACAAGCCGGAGTAAATAGCCAGGTCAAAATCTTCAGTGGTGTGGTCTGCCAGCATAACGCCAGAAGCAGAAACCTGAGCATTGTTCACCATAACGTCAATGCGGCCAAAGGTTTCTACGGTTTTAGCAATTACGTTGTTAACTTGGTCCCGTTTGCCGCCGTCAGCAGGAACAGCCAAAACTTTTACGCCAAAGTCCTTTTCCAGCTGTTCTTTGGCAGCCTGCAAAGTAGCTTCGGTGCGGCCAGTAATTACCAGGTTTGCGCCTTCTTTTGCAAAAGCGCGGGAAATGCCAAGGCCAATCCCTTTGCCGCCGCCGGTAACAATTACTACTTTGTCATTAAATTTGTTCATTATAAGCACCGCCTATCTTTAAAATATAATATATGTTAGGATATAATTTATTGCTCTTATAATATACTGCCACAGTGGAGAAAGGTCAACAAAATTTATGTAATTTTTAACAAATTCAGCAGGCTGTCCAACATTTCTTATTCTATTTAACAAGGTTGTATAAATGAATTGGCAAAATTTCTAACAGAAAACTTATAATAAATATATTTCCGTTACTTAACAAATATTAACACAGCCTTTAAGGCTGCTTCCCCTTGTTGTTAAGCTGTTTTCTTTGGCGTTTGGCAGTATGACACAAGCTCTTAGTTGGGTAAAAGGTCAACTATTGTGCCCGCATAAACTTATTTGTTGGAACAAAGCGAGTATTTATTCAAAAGAAATAAGAATAAATATACTATTTTAATCGTGATACCTTTGTTTTTATGTAAAATTATGCAATAGTTCCCCAATTAAGCAAAATAATTTTATGGATATTCAATAAAAATGATTCTAAATGCAAAAATATGCAAAAAAACTCTGGATTTTTCCTGAAAATAATGTATAATTATAAATATAAAGCCCAGTGAAGATACATACTTTATAAATGAAACTACAAGGATAAACGGAGGAAATGAAAATGAAAAAAGAATTTAAAAAAGTAGTGCTGGCTTATTCCGGCGGGTTGGATACATCTATTATTATCCAGTGGCTGAAAGATAATTATAATTGTGAGGTTATTGCCGTAGCCGGCAACGTAGGCCAGGGGGGCGAACTGATTGGCTTGGAAGAAAAAGCCTTAAAAACCGGCGCTTCCAAATTTTATGCGGCGGACTTAACAAAGGACTTTATTGAGCAGTACTTGTTCCAGGGAGTAAAAGCCGGCGCTAAATACGAAGGGGAGTACCTGCTGGGCACCTCCTTTGCCCGTCCCCTCATTGCTAAAAAGCTGGTGGAAATTGCTAAGGCCGAAGGGGCGGACGCCATTGCCCACGGTTGTACCGGCAAAGGCAATGACCAGGTTCGTTTTGAGCTT
>CAJTSZ010000085.1:2841-8728 GCA_910578755.1 uncultured Oscillospiraceae bacterium
AATTATTGCGCCGTGGCGCACCTGGGAATTAAAATCCCGTGAAGAGGAAATTGAATACGCCGAAAGCCACAACATTCCAATTTCCATTACAAAGGAAACCAACTATTCTAAGGATAAAAACATTTGGCATCTTTCCCACGAAGGCCTTGACCTGGAGGACCCAGCCAACGAGCCCAACTACAATAAAATACTGGAAATGAGCGTTACCCCGGAAAACGCGCCGAATGTGCCTTCCTATGTTACTGTTGATTTTGAAAAAGGTATCCCCGTAGGGCTGGACGGCCAAAAAATGGACGCTGTTTCCCTGATGAAACAATTAAATAAAATTGGCGGGGAAAACGCTATTGGTATTACCGATATTGTGGAAAACCGTTTGGTAGGCATGAAAAGCCGCGGCGTTTACGAAACCCCAGGGGGCACCATCCTGTACCATGCCCACGGCGTTTTGGAAACCCTCTGCCTGGATAAAGATACAATGCACTTTAAACAGGAGGTTGCCAATAAATATTCGGAATTGGTTTATGATGGAAAATGGTTTACCCCATTAAAGGACGCCCTGGATGCCTTTGTTAACAGCACCCAGGAAACAGTGACAGGCTCTGTGAAATTGAAGCTGTACAAGGGTAATATTATCAACGCCGGTGTTACCAGCCCTTACTCCCTCTACTCGGAGGAAATTGCTACCTTTGGCGAGGACGATGTTTACAATCAAATGGATTCCCAAGGCTTTATCAACCTGTTTGGCCTTCCAATTAAGGTAAAAGCAATGTTGGACGAAAAAAACAATAAATAAGTATCCATAAACAGTTTTTCCCAGCTGCAAGGCTCCCTCCAAAAATAAAAGGGGAGGGAGTCCTGCCCGATAACCTATATTTTTATATAAAGGAAGTTTTACCATGACAATGTGGAACGGCCGCTTTACAAAGGAGCTGGATTCCAAAATAAACGACTTTAATTCCTCCATTTCCTTCGACCATGTAATGTACCAGGAGGACATCCTTGGTTCCATGGCCCATGCAAAAATGTTGGGGGAAACCGGTATTATAGATAAAACAGAAGCAGAGGCCATTGTGGAAGGACTTCAGGGTATTTTAGAGGATATCCAGTCCGGCGCCCTGCTTTTTGACCCCAACGCCGAGGATATCCACATGTTTGTGGAGGAAGTGCTTACCCAGCGCATTGGGGATACAGGCAAGCGCCTGCATACAGCCCGCAGCCGGAATGACCAGGTGGCCCTGGATATTAAAATGTATTTAAAAACCAAAATGGAGCAAATAAAAGCCGCCTTAATGGAACTGACAGAAACGGTCATCCAAAAATCAGAGGAAAATCTGCACACAGTTATGCCAGGCTATACCCACCTGCAAATTGCACAGCCGGTTACCTTTGCCCACCACCTTATGGCGTACTGCCAAATGTTCCTCCGAGACCTGGACCGCCTAAAGGACTGCTACGGCAGAACCGATGTTATGCCCCTGGGCAGTGGGGCGCTGGCTGCCACAACATACCCCATTGACAGGGAAATGGCAGCCAAGGAATTAGGCTTTTCCGCCATTACCGCCAACAGTATGGACGGCGTTTCCGATAGGGACTACTGTATGGAGTTAGCTGGTGTTCTCTCCATTTTAATGGTACACCTTTCCCGCTTTTGTGAGGAAATTATCCTTTGGTGCTCCAGTGAATTTAAGTTTATAGAATTAGATGACGCCTTTGCAACAGGCTCCAGTATTATGCCCCAAAAGAAAAACCCAGATATTGCCGAACTGATTCGCGGTAAAGCAGGAAGGGTTTTTGGAAACCTTACCACCTTGCTTACCATGATGAAGGGTATTCCCCTGGCATACGATAAGGATATGCAGGAGGATAAGCAAGCTATTTTTGATAGCATTGAAACAGTACTGCTGTGTATAGGCGCCTTTACCCCCATGCTGAAAACCATAACGGTAAACAAAACAGCTATGGAACAGGCGGCCCAAAAAGGCTTCATCAATGCAACAGACTGTGCCGATTATTTGGTAAAACATGGTATGCCATTCCGGGAGGCACACCACGTTTCCGGCAGTTTGGTGCGCCTGTGCATTGAAAAAAATTGTACCTTGGACCAACTGCCCTTAGAAGAATACAAAGCCCAAAGCTCCCTTTTTGAGGAAGATATTTACACCGCCATTTCTGTTTCCCACTGTGTAGCACAGCGTAAAGTTTTGGGCGGCCCCGCGCCGGAGGCAGTGAAAGTACAAATCCTTCAGGCGCAGGAGCTTTTGGCAAAATTAAAATAAAAGCTTTTCATTTTCATTATCCTTATTTTTCAAAAAAGCCGGCAAAATTTTGCCGGCTTTTTTGGTGTTGTAGTAAGAAAAACTTAACAGTATGTCCAGGTTCCTAAATGCCCTGTTTTGGGTACTTTCCCTGGTTTTTTTGAATATGATGTTTTATGAGCTACAAAAACATTAAAAAGGGGGCAGCAGGATGCGTTACAAAGTAACAGTGGACCAGCGGCGCAGGCAGCTTAGGCAGTTCCGCATTGCGGTTGTTGTTTTAGTGCTGCTTATTGTTATGGTTTTGGCAGATATGCGGGTACGGCCCGTAATTAAAACAGTGGCGGGCCATTACGGCAGGCTTTATGCCGCTGAAATTATAAATCAAGCGGCGGCGAGGGAAATGGAGGAAAACAGCCAGGACTACCAGGATATTGTTATCCTTCACCGGGATAACAATTTGCAGGTTACTTCCTTAGAATTGGATATGGTAAAGGTAAACCGTCTAAAAACCCGGGTTACTGGCGAGGTTTTGGAGGCACTGGAGGAAAACGAGGAAAATACCATACAGTTTCCCTTGGGTACCATGGTAGGCAGTGAGCTTTTTGCTGGTTGGGGGCCAATGGTAGAATTAAAGGTAGCCCCAGCAGGGTATGTGGATGTGCAGATAGAAAACCACTTTCAGCAGGCAGGTATTAACCAGGTGCTCCACGAAATTTCCCTGCAAATCGACGCCAGGGTAACAGCAATTGTTCCAGGTTGCTCGGCAGAAGCCCTGGTAAGTACTAACTTTGTAGTGGCCCAAACAGTGATTGTAGGTACTGTTCCAGAAGCGTTTACCAATGTAGAGGAGGGTTCCAACGGCATTTCATCTAAAATTTTTGATTTTGGCGCGGATAAAAACAAAAACAACCTGCCGTTAACATAAAATCAGCCAAGGGAAAATGTGGCGAAAGGGGAGATTGCCCCCTTGTTTACCGCAGGTGAAATATGATAAAATACATACAGTTTGAAAACCAAGGTGTAAAAGAAGAAATGTACTGGATACCTATTACACAAGGCCTTTCCTGTATTTCTTAATGATTATTTAAGCAAAGAGCATTGCGGTATAGAACACATTGTTTCGGATGAAAGAAATGAACAAATTGCTTATTAAAAATTCTGTAGGAAGGGGAATTACTTTGAACGAGCTGATAAGACAAGCCAACAAGTTGTTAGAAAACTGCGGTTTCCAGTATGCTTTCTGCGGCGGGTGGGCAATCGACTTGTTTATCGGAGAGGAAACGCGAAAACATGGCGATATTGACATTCTTGCATATTGGCCGGAGCGCAATACGATTATTCAATATATGCAATCCCTTGGGTTTCACGTGTATGAAATGCTTGGCAACGGAAAAGCCCATCAAATCACCGATATTCGTGACCAAATAAAAAGTAAAAGAAACATTTTTTGCTGTACACAAGACTGCGAGTTGGTGCGCCTGTTAGCAACAGACAAAACAGATGTATATTTTATCGATTTTAAACACATAGGGCAGACGAAATTGAATTTTATTGAATTTTTATTTAATGACAAAGATGGTACAGCTTTGTTGTACGCACGTAATCATGCAATTAAACTGGCGTTAACCGATGCTGTTTTGTACAAGGACCATTTGCCGTACTTAGCGCCGGAAATGTGCTTGCTTTATAAGTCTACAGATACCGAAAGAGAAGGCTATCAAAGTGATTATGAAAATGCTGTGGCTAACATGAACCAACGTCAAAGGCGTTGGCTTAATGATGCTTTGGCAATTATGTATCCCCAAGGCCATAAATGGAACTTGTGAATATATGCAGATAAGGGGACGAAAGCAAGGGATGGCTTTTGCCCACAATTTGCACATACTAATTGAAAATACCACGTAAAGGAATTGTAATACAAAATACTTGTAGTAGAAGGGATGTGTGTTGTTGGATATTTTAGAAGCAAAAAAATTGGCGGAGCAATGGCGCGGCCAGCTGGAGCTGTACAGCTACCAGTATTATGTGCTTAACGACCCGCAGGTGACAGATTTTGAATTTGATAAGCTGATGCACCAGCTTATGGGTTTGGAAAACCAGTTCCCAGAACTGATTACCCCCGATTCACCGACCCACCGCGTAGGCGGTGTGGCAGAAAACACCTTTGCCCCTGTGGAGCACCAAGTGCAAATGGGTTCTCTGCAGGATGTGTTTGCGGAAGAAGACCTTCGTGAATTTGACCGTAAGGTAAGGGAAATAGTAGAAAACCCAGTGTACATTGTGGAGCCTAAAATTGACGGGCTTTCTGTTTCATTGGAATATGAAAACGGGGTACTTGTCCGCGGTTCTACCCGGGGGAACGGCTTTGTTGGCGAGGATGTAACCGCAAACCTAAAAACCATAAAGTCCATACCGTTAAAGCTGAAGGAACCTGTGCCTTATTTGGAGGTTCGGGGGGAAATATATATGCCTGTCAGCAGTTTTTTAAAGGTGGTGGAGCAGCAGGAGCTTAACGGGGGAAAACCCTTTAAAAACCCGCGAAATGCAGCATCAGGTTCGCTGCGGCAGAAAAACCCTAAAATTACGGCAAAACGCGGGCTGGATATTTTTGTGTTTAACTTGCAGCAGGCCCAGGGCGTGGAGTTTACCGGTCATAAACAAGCTTTGGATAAAATGCAAAACCTAGGCCTCCAGGTGGTTCCCTCCTACATTGCGGTAACAGATATAGAAGAAGCCATAGCCCAAATACGCCGCATTGGGGAAAGCCGCGGTAAAAATGGGTATGATATTGACGGCGCTGTTATTAAGGTGGACAATTTTGAACAGAGGGAGCTGCTGGGTTCCACAGCAAAATTTCCTAAATGGGCGGTAGCCTTTAAGTACCCGCCAGAGGAAAAGGCCACAGAGCTGCTTCAAGTAGAAGTGCAGGTGGGACGAACGGGGGTTCTCACACCAACAGCTGTTTTTCGGCCGGTGCATCTGGCAGGTACCACTGTAAGCCGTGCCGTCCTGCATAATCAGGATTTTATCAACGAAAAACAAATTGCCATTGGCGACCAAATCATTGTCCGCAAGGCAGGAGAAATTATCCCGGAAGTGGTTGCGGTGGTCCAGCATAACGGCGGTTTGGTATACCAGCTGCCGGAAACCTGCCCTTCCTGCGGGGCAAAGGTGGTTCGGGAGGAAGGACAAGCTGCTGTCCGCTGCCCAAACATCAACTGCCCAGCTCAGCTGCTGCGCAATTTAATCCACTTTGCCTGCCGCAGCGCTATGGATATTGAAGGCCTTGGCCCAGCCCTTTTAGAAAATTTAATTAAGGAAAACCTTGTGGCTTCCCCTGCGGACTTATACAGCCTTACGGTAGATTCTGTAGCAGAATTGGAGCGTATGGGTAAAAAAAGCGGGAAAAATGTGATTGCATCCATAGAAAAATCAAAAAATAACGATTTATCCAAGCTGGTGTTTGCTTTAGGCATACCCAATATTGGGGAAAAGGCGGCGGTTTTACTGGCCCGCCAGTTTGGTTCCATGAAGCGGCTGATGGCAGCTTCAACAGAGGAAATGGAAGCCATAGAAGGCTTTGGCAGCGTTATGGCCAAGGCAGTGGAGGACTTTTTTGCCGACCCAGG
>CAJTSZ010000086.1:0-1866 GCA_910578755.1 uncultured Oscillospiraceae bacterium
TTCTGTCCGACGTCAGCATGCCTGTTTTCAGGTTCCTGCTGACGTCGAACTTTTCCGCCAGAAGCAATCACCTATATACCTCATCCAATGTACATATCCGCAAACAAAAATTTACCGGCCGCAATGCTAAAAAGAAAAACTTTATGTCCAAAAAGGATAAAGAGGCCGAAAAAATGCGCCGCCTGGAAATGGAACGGGAGCGCCGCCAAAAGCTTTCCATTACCCTGCCCGACGAAATTACCGTTGGGGACCTGGCTTTGAAATTAAAAATTCAGGCTGCCGAAATTATTAAGCGGTTAATGGGCTTGGGCGTAATGGCTTCTGTTTCCGAAGTGATTGATTACGACACCGCCGCCATGGTTGCCATGGAAATTGGCGCCAAGGTGGACCACGAGGTTGTTGTTACCATTGAGGACCGCCTCTTTGAAGCGGAGGAGGATAGCGACGACGCATTGGTGGAACGTCCCCCAGTTGTAGTGGTTATGGGCCATGTTGACCATGGTAAAACCTCTATTTTGGACGCTATCCGCCATGCGGAGGTTACTGCTACCGAAGCCGGCGGCATTACCCAGCACATTGGCGCATACCAGGTGCAGGTAAACGGCAAGCCCATTACCTTCCTGGATACCCCCGGCCACGAAGCCTTTACTTCCATGCGTGCCCGCGGCGCGCAAATTACCGATATTGCCGTTTTGGTTGTAGCGGCGGACGACGGCATTATGCCCCAAACTGTGGAGGCCATTAACCACGCAAAGGCCGCCGGCGTTTCCATTATTGTGGCAATCAATAAAATTGATAAGCCTACTGCTAACCCGGATAAAGTAAAACAGGAGCTTACCGAATACGAGCTGGTTCCCGAGGAATGGGGCGGCGACGTTGTTTGCGTGGAGGTTTCCGCAAAAACAAAACAGGGTATCCCGGAACTGCTGGAAATGATTCAGCTGGTAGCCGACGTAAGGGAATTAAGAGCTAATCCAGACCGTATGGCAAAAGGTACCGTTATTGAAGCGAAGCTGGATAAAGGCCGCGGCCCTGTGGCAACCATTTTGGTACAAACAGGTACCCTGAAAACAGGCTGCGCCGTTATTGCAGGCACTGCCGTAGGCCGTGTGCGGGTAATGCTCAACGATAAAGGCGAAAAGGTGGAAAGCGCCGGCCCTTCCACCCCTGTGGAAATCACCGGCTTGGCCGATGTGCCTGCTGCTGGCGACGAGTTTAACGCCGTAGAAGATGAACGCTTGGCCCGTGAACTGGTAGAACAAAGAAAACAGGAGGCAAAGGAAAAAGCCTTTGACGCATATAAAAAGGTTACTTTGGATAACCTGTTCGAGCAAATTGAAGAGGGCGAAATAAAAGAACTGCCTGTTATAGTCAAAGCAGACGTTCAGGGCTCTGTGGAAGCAGTGAAGCAGTCCCTGGAAAAACTAAGCAACCAGGAAGTTCACGTCCGCGTTATCCATGGCGCAGTGGGCGCTGTAAGCAAATCCGACGTTATGCTGGCCGAGGCTTCCAATGCCATTATTGTTGGTTTTAACGTCCGCCCGGACCCTACCGCAAGGGATATGGCGGAATTAAGCGGCGTGGAAATTAAACTGTACCGCGTTATTTACGACGCCATCGAGGACCTGCAGTCCGCCATGAAGGGTATGCTGGCGCCAAAAACAAGGGAAGTGGAACTGGGCCGCGCCGAAGTGCGTGAGGTTTACAAAATTACCAACGTGGGCCAGGTTGCCGGCTGCTATGTGCTGGAGGGCAAAATGGCAAGGAACGCGGAGATCCGCATTGTGCGCGACGGTATTATTATTGCCGACGACCACCTAAGCAGCTTAAAGCGCTTTAAAGAGGACGCAAAGGAAGTTGCAAAGG
>CAJTSZ010000086.1:1893-8547 GCA_910578755.1 uncultured Oscillospiraceae bacterium
TGGTATGGCTCTTGAAAAATTCAACGATTTAAAAATTGGCGACGTTTTTGAGGCGTATATTATTGAGGAATACCGTGAAGACTAATTGGAAATAAAGCCGGCGGCAGCCTGAGGGCAAAGCCGCTGGCCGCCCCAAAAGCACAAGTGCCGGCATTTGCAGGCGTTTGTGCTTTTATAGGTCATAGGGTTTTAGGGCAGCTTTCGGCTGCACCGTTATAGAAAGAGGTATTTATGGCAACATTTCGTATGAACAGAACAGGGGAGGACGTAAAGCGGGAACTCATTGATATTATCCGCCACTTAAAGGATCCCAGAGTCAACTCCTCCATTCTAACTATTATTAAAACAGAGCTTTCCAACGACCTTTCCCACTGCAAGGTATATGTCAGCTCCATTGAGGGCCTGGAAAGGGCAAAGGAGGCCTGCAAAGGCTTAAACAGCGCTTCCGGCTTTGTGCGCCGTGAAATCAACAACCGGCTAAAAATGCGCCGTACCCCGGACTTCCACTTTGTCCCCGATAATTCTACCGAGTACAGCGCGGATATTGCCCGTATTCTCAACGGCCTGGACATTCAGCACGAGGACGATGAAGCCCTGGACGAGGAGGAAACAGACGAAAATGAAAATTAACGTGGAACAGGCCGCGGCCTTTTTGCGGCAAATGGATAATGTGGTTATTTTGTGCCACAAAAGCCCCGACGGCGATACTTTGGGCTCCGGCTACGGCCTGCTATATGGCCTGCGCGCCCTGGGCAAGCGGGCAAGGCTCATGTGTGCGGACCCTGCCCCCCGGTACCTGTGCTGTATTCCCCAGGAAGATACCAAGGAAGCCTTTACCCCGGATTTTGTTGTGGCTGTGGATGTGGCAGACCCAGCCCTGCTGGGCTCCCTGGAACCGGAGTATGGCAAAAAGGTGGACCTGTGCATTGACCACCATCCCTCCAACCTGAACTATGCCCAGTATACCCTGTTGGAGGATACCTCCGCCGCCACCTGCGAAATTATTTTTGAGGTGCTCCAGGCCCTAAAGGTGGAGCTTACCCCCAAAATTGCCGACTGCTTGTACACCGGCCTTGCCACAGATACCGGCTGCTTTAAATTTTCCAACACAACGGCCCGTACCCACCTAATGGCCGCCGCCTTTATGGAGGCTGGGTGCCGCTTTTACGAAATCAACAAGGCCGCCTTTGAAACCGTTACCCAGGCCCGTTTGGCTGTGCAGCAGCAGGCCCTGGCTTCCCTAACCTATCACTTTGAAGGGCAGTGCGCCTTAATGGAAATTTCCCGGGATATGATGGAGCAAACCGGCGCCACCGAGGACGATTTGGAGGGCCTTTCCGCCCTGCCCCGGCAAATAGAAGGGGTGGAGGTGGGCGTCGTCCTGCGGCAAAACAAGGAGCGCACCGGCTATAAAATTTCCATGCGCACCAACCAAAGGGTGGATGCCAGCGCCGTGTGCAGCCTTTTGGGCGGCGGCGGCCATAAGCGGGCCGCCGGCTGCACTGTGGAAGGGGAGTTTTCCCAGGTGCGCGCCAAAATTTTGGAGGCGTTGCAGTTATGGCTTTAAGCAGCAGCCAGGCCCCCCTGCTGGACGGCCTGCTTATAATAGATAAGCCGGTGGGCTTTACCTCCTTTGACGTTGTGGCAAAGGTGCGGGGTATGCTGAAAACCCGCAAAGTGGGCCATGCCGGCACCCTGGACCCTATGGCCACCGGCGTGCTCCCTGTTTTTGTGGGCCGGGGCACCAAATGCTGCAACTTGCTGCCTAACCAGGATAAGCGGTATACCGCCGCCTTCCGCCTGGGCACCGTAACGGATACTTTGGATATTACCGGCACAGTTTTGCAGGAAAACACGGTCAATGTAACTATGGATCAGGTACAACAGGCCATAGAACAGTTTACAGGGGACATTATGCAGGTGCCGCCCATGTATTCGGCCATTCAAATCGGCGGCAAGCGGCTGTACGATTTGGCCCGCCAGGGCATTGAGGTGGAGCGCCCCGCCCGCCCTGTTACCATTTACCACTGCCGCCTGGTGCAGGGAAACCAAGGGGCAGGGGAATATGTAATAGATGTAGCCTGCTCCAAGGGGACATACATCCGTACCCTGTGCCACGATATTGGCCAAGCCCTGGGCTGCGGCGCAGTAATGACCTCCCTGCGCCGCACAGAGGCCGCAGGTTTTACAGAAGGGGAGGCTATCTCCTTGGAGGAGGCGGACCGCCTGGCTGCTGCCAGGGAGCTGCCGGGGCGCATTTTGCCAGTGGAACGGGTGTTTGCCCCTCTGCCCGCCCTAAAGCTGAACCAACGCCAGTGCTTTTTGTACTGCAACGGCGTTCCTTTGGAGCTGTCCCGCATAAGCGGCGCCGAAGCAATGGAAGGGGATGTGCGGGTGCTGGATGTTCAGGGGCGCTTTTTAGGCGTCAGCACAGCGGACAGGGCGCAGGGGCAGCTGAAGCTGCGCCAGCTGTTTGCGCTGGAGCAATAGAGCTGGCCGCCTAAGGAGCTAAGGAGAAAAAGGAAAGTAGGGGAAACGGTTGATTATTTCAAATTCCTTTCAACAAATACAGCCTGCCCAAAATACAGCCATTGCCCTGGGCCTGTTTGACGGAGTGCATAAAGGCCACCAAAAGGTTATTTGGGAAGCGGTGCGTTTCGCTTCCCAGGGTTTGGCCCCCAGCGTGTTTACATACAGCATACATGGGCATACTCCTAAAGCGAAAAAGAATTTTGCGCAAATTATGGGTGACGATGAAAAATTGCAGGTTTTGCAGCGCATGGGGGTGGAGTATGTGCTCCAGCCCCCCTTCGAGGAATTCTGTAATGTTTCCCCCCAGGATTTTGCACAAAAACTGCTGGTGGAGCAAATGCGGGCTAAGGCAGTTTGCTGCGGGGAGGACTTCCGCTTTGGCAGAAATGCCGCCGGAACGGTGCAGGACCTAAAAACCTTTTTGGAACCCTTTGGCGTGCAGGTAACCATTGTAAAGCCGGAACTGCTGAAGGGGAAGGTAATCAGCTCCACCAATGTGCGGGCCTGCATTAAAGAAGGGAAAATGGATGCAGCCCAGGAGCTGCTGGGCCGTTATTACAGCATCAACTTCCCTGTGGAGCAGGGCAGGCAGCTGGGCAGGCAGCTGCATTTCCCCACCATTAACCAAAAGTACCCGCCGGGCTATGTGGTGCCCTGCTACGGCGTGTATGTTTCTGTAACAAAGGTGGGGGATAAGCTGTACCCTTCCATCAGCAACGTGGGGGTAAAGCCCACGGTGGGCGCATCGGGGCCCCTTTCCGAAACCTTTATTTTAAATTTTGCCGGGGACTTGTACGGGCAAAAAATACAGGTGTGGTTTTGTGAGTTTATTCGGGGGGAATGTAAGTTTTCCTCCATAGGGCAGCTTCAGGAGCAAATTGCCATGGATACAGCAAAGGCTGTGGAAAGGGGCCCCTATTATGCCCAGCGCCTTGCAGGGGAGCCTTCCTTTGCAGTTAGCCCGTGGCATAAGGAAAAAATTTAAAGGGACGGCAAAATTTAATTGAAATTTTGCCGGAATCATCCCTTTACATCGAAAAAAAGATGTGATATACTAACAAAGATATTGACCGTGGCTTAGTATTGGGATAAAAGCACTTGCTGTGGGCATCACCCACCCTTTGCTCAGTTACTGGTTAAAATAATTTTAGAGGTGATTGTACCATGATGAGAAAAGAAGAAAAAACCAAAATTATTGAAGAAAACAGACTCCACGATACTGACACAGGCTCCGCTGAAGTTCAGGTTGCTATTCTTACAAAAAGAATTAACGAGCTGACTGAACACCTGAAAGCCAACAAAAACGACCACCATTCCAGACGCGGTTTGATGAAAATGGTTGGCCGCCGCCGTAATATGCTCAACTACATGGCTAAAAAAGATATCAACCGTTACCGTGCAACAATTGAAAAGCTTGGTATTCGTAAGTAATTTATTTCAAAATGCAAATGAGAGGCGGGAGTGGATACTTCTGCCTTTCGGCGCATTTTACCACCCCTTGGCAGGCCCGCCGGGGGGCAAAATATTATAAAATAACAAATAAGCCAATGGTTTCAGCGCTTTTAGCAGTGAATCGATCGCTTGCTCCCATAAGCTATGGATTTATTGCTAAATACAGCAGAAACCGGGCTAAGTTAAGACGAAATGGAGGAACCAATATTATGTTTGAAAATTTTAGAGTATTTGAAACAGAATTTGCCGGCAGCAAAATTTCTTTTGAAACAGGCAAATGGTGTGCTCTTTCCAATGGCTCCTGCGTAGTGCGCTATGGCGATACTACCGTTATGGTCAATGTAACTGCTTCCCCAAAACCACGGGAAGGGATTGACTTTTTCCCTCTTTCTGTAGATTTTGAGGAAAAGCTTTACTCTGTAGGCCGCATCCCCGGTTCTTTTATGAAAAGGGAAGGCCGCCCTACCCAAAAAGCTATTTTAACCTCCCGCTTGGTGGACCGCCCCATTCGGCCGCTGTTCCCAAAGGATATGCGCAATGATGTTTCTGTTGTTATGACTGTCCTTTCTGTGGACCCCGATTATTCCCCAGAGGTTGCCGGTATGCTGGGCACCTCTTTTGCCCTTTCTATTTCCGATATTCCTTGGAACGGGCCCATTGCAGGTATTCAGGCTGGCTTGGTAGACGGCGAAATTGTCCTTAACCCCAAGGAAGCCCAGCGGGCAAAATCCGACCTGCACCTTACCGTTGCCGGTACCCAGCAAAAAGTTGTTATGATTGAAGCTGGCGCCAACCAGGTAAAAGAGGACGTTATGCTGGAGGCTATCCGCCTTTCCCACGAAGAAATTAAAAAAATGGCGCAGTTTATTGCAGGCGTTCAGCAGGAAATCGGCAAGCCTAAATTTACTTTTGAATCCCAGCAGGTGGACGCCGATATGTTCCAGGCAGTAAAGGATTTTGCCGTTGATAAAATTAAATATGCCCTGGATACCGACGATAAAGTGGAGCGCGAGGCCCGCCTTACCCCCATTGTGGACGAAATCCACGCCCAACTGGATGAAGCCTACCCAGAGCAGGAAGGCAAAATTGACGAGTGCATTTACCAGCTGCAAAAGTTTGTTGTAAGAAGATGGCTGCTGGATGAAGGCAAACGTGTGGACGGCCGCGGTATTGATGAAATCCGCCCATTGGCTGCGGAGGTTGGCGTTTTGCCAAGGGTACACGGCTCCGGCCTGTTTACCAGAGGGCAAACCCAGGTGCTCACCATTACCACCTTGGGCCCTGTTTCCGATGCGCAAATTTTGGACGGCATTGACGGGGAAGAAAGCCGCCGTTATATGCACCAGTACAATTTCCCCTCCTACTCCGTAGGCGAAACCAAGCCCTCCCGCGGCCCCGGCCGCCGGGAAATTGGCCATGGCGCCTTGGCGGAGCGCGCTTTGGAACCGGTAATCCCTTCTGTAGAAGAATTCCCCTACGCATACCGCCTTGTTTCCGAGGTGCTTTCCTCCAATGGTTCCACCTCCCAGGGTTCTATTTGTGCCTCAACCCTTTCCCTTATGGACGCCGGCGTGCCCATTAAAGCACCAGTAGCGGGTATTTCCTGCGGCTTAATTACCGAAGGCGAACGCTGGATGACTATGGTGGATATTCAGGGCTTGGAGGACTTTTACGGCGATATGGACTTTAAAGTAGGCGGCACCCATACTGGCATTACCGCCATCCAAATGGATATTAAAATCGACGGCCTCACCATGGAAATTATTGCCGACGCTTTTGAAAAAACAAGAAAAGCCCGCCTGTATATTTTGGACGAAATTATGCTCAGGGCCATTCCTCAGCCAAGGGAAACCGTTTCCGAGTACGCGCCCAAAATGCATTCTATGAAAATACCAGTGGACAAAATCCGCGAGGTCATTGGCTCCGGCGGCAAGGTAATTCAAAAAATCTGTGCCGAATGTGATGTTAAAATTGATATTGAAGAAGACGGCAGCGTATTTGTTTCCGGCATTAAAGCCGAAAATGTGGCCCGCGCTGTCAATGTAATCCGCACCATTACTGACGACCCGGAGGTTGGCGCTTTCTACAAGGGTAAAGTAACCCGCCTTATGGCCTTTGGTGCCTTTGTGGAAATTGCCCCTGGCAAGGAAGGCTTGGTACACATTTCCAAGCTGGATACCAAGCGTGTGGAAAAGGTGGAGGATGTGGTGGACGTAGGCGATGAAATTTTGGTTAAGGTAACCGAAATCGACAGCCAAGGACGCATCAACCTCTCCCGCCGGGACGCCTTAATTGCCATGGAAAACAAAAACAAAGAACAATAAGAGCAAATAAAAAAAGTACAAGCCTTAAGGCAGCCTGCCGGGCTGGCGGGGGCGCACCAAACTGGTTAAAAAACCCCGGAAAATGGCAGGGTTTTATAAGGAAAAGCGGTATGGCATTTGGCCATACCGCTTTTTATTGTAATTAGAAAACCAGGGCCCAGGGAAGGAAAAACAATGGACGGATTGTAGCTTCCCGCCCTTCTAATGGCTTCATTCTGCTCTGTGGCAGCCTGGTGCATAGGCGCTTCCCCTCCTTTTTGTTTCATGGATGTTATGGGAAAACCGTTTTTCTAACGTCAAAATACCCTTGTGCAAAGAGGGGGAAATCTTGCATGAATAATTGCAC
>CAJTSZ010000087.1 GCA_910578755.1 uncultured Oscillospiraceae bacterium
GGAAAACGAGGATGTCAAGTATTGCCCCCACGGCAGGCCCATTGCCCGCATTTTAACAAAAAGGGATTTGGAAAAAATGTTTGGCAGAACAAATTAAACAAGAATTACAAAAAGGGGGAAAAGTACCTTGAACAGCAAAATTCCTTTAGTTGTTGTGGCAGGGCCTACTGCATCAGGCAAAACAGACGTTGGTATTGCTATTTGCAGGCAGTTCCATGGGGAAGTGGTTTCTGCAGATTCTATGCAAATATACCAGCACCTTACAGTGGGTACGGCCAAGCCCACCTTGGAAGAACAGCAGGGTATCCCTCACCATTTAATGGATTTTCTTCCCCCCTCCCAAAGCTTTAGCGTGGCCGAGTACGTTTCCCTGGCCCACAAAGCAATAAAGGAAATTTACAGCAGGGGCAAGCTGCCTGTTGTGGTTGGAGGAACCGGGCTGTATATTTCGTCCCTGGTGGATAATATACAGTTTTCTCAAAGCCAAACAAACGAAGGCTTGCGCCAGGAGCTGGGAAAAATAGCAGCAGAGCAGGGTAACGAATTTTTGTGGCAGCAGCTTGCCGCTGTGGACCCCAAGGCTGCCCAGGCCATCCACCCCAACAATGTAGGAAGGGTTGTCCGCGCCTTGGAGTTTTACCAAACAACGGGAAAAACCATCTCCCAACAGCAGGAGGATTCCAAAAAAACCCCTTCCCCTTACCAGCCGCACATGATTGGCCTAAATTATAAGGACAGGGAACTGCTGTACCAGCGCATAGACCTAAGGGTGGAGCTTATGCTGGAAAACGGCTTGGAAAACGAGGCCCGCTGGCTTATGGAGCAGGGGTACGCCGCCACCGCTTCCCAGGCCATTGGCTATAAAGAAATGTTCGATTATTTGCAGGGGAAGGAGCCTCTGTCCACTGCCATAGAGAAAATACAGCAGGGCAGCCGCAGGTATGCCAAGCGGCAGCTGACATGGTTCCGTAAAGACCCCCGAATCCAATGGTTTTTTCCAGATATTTATACAGAAAAAAGGGAATTAGTGGAAGATATGCAGAAGTACCTGGCAAACAGATTAAAAATGTGCTAAGCTGTTTACAGCAAATACCCGCCCCATTTTCTTTGGTTTGACAAAATTTTCAAGTAGCATTTGGTAAAATAATACAGTAAAAAAGAGGAACAATGTCATTACCCTTGCTGCAAGTGGCTATAAATAATATAAAGAGGAATTCTGTAAATGAAAAACTATGACATAAAAGCAAGAATAGCTTTCCTTGTTTTGGGATTGATGGTTTTGCTATATATTGGGTACCAGGTTTCCCGTGTGGGCAATAAAGAATTTCTAACGGAAACAGCAGAATATGACACAGTGGCCGATACCATCCGCACCGAAGGCTTCGCTGTTCGTGACGAACTTACCATTCCTTTGGTTACAGATGGTGTTTTGGTTTATAATTATGGCGACGGTGATAAGGTGGCCATTTCTTCCATATTGGCCGAGGTTTACAGTACAGAAGAAGCCGCCCAAAATAAGCAGCGGGCAGAAGATGTAAAATCCGAATTGGAAAACTTGCAGAAAATACAGGAGATGGCCACAGCAAGCCATTCCAATATTGAACTCCTTTCCTCCCAAATTAACGAAAAGGTGGGCAAGTTAATTGATATTACCCACAGCGGCGTTGTAGAAAACCTTTTGGAAGAAAAAGAAGATATTACCTTTATGCTCAACAAAAAACAGGTGGCCCTGCACAAGGAAAATAGCTTTGATAAACGTATTACATACCTTTCCAACCAGCTGGATT
This sequence comes from uncultured Oscillospiraceae bacterium, assembly GCA_910578755.1. GTDB lineage: Bacteria > Bacillota > Clostridia > Oscillospirales > Ruminococcaceae > Negativibacillus. Next base: position 1,788 of record CAJTSZ010000087.1, read on the forward strand.
ATTTGCAGGAAAGCGCCAGCAGCATACAAAAATCCTTAAAAACCCCGGCGGAAGGCTATTTTTGCCAAGTGGTAGACGGTTACGAAAACATCTATACCCCGGACAAAATAGTGGATATAACCGCAGAAACCTTTCATCAAATGTACACTATTGAAGCTGCTAAGCAGGGCGAATATGTGGGAAAAATTATTAAAAACCAAAATTGGTATTTTGTAGTCACTGTAAAAGGGAAGGATTTGGAAAAATTTCACGGTTATTCCTCCGCGGTTTTGGACTTTGGCCTTAGTGGCGGGGAAGCTATGGATGCAGAAATTTACCAAATTATAGGGGATGAGGACGACAAGGATGTTGTTATTATTTTTAAATGTAAAAATATCAACGAAAGCCTGCTTTCTATCCGCAAGCAGGCCGTGGATATTACCTTCCGTACCTATTCCGGCTTAAAAGTAAGAAGGGAGGCCCTTTGCTACGAGCAAAGTGTCCTTGGGGTATATGTATTGGAACGCAATGCCATTGTCCGCTTTAAGCCAATCAATGTCATCCGCAACCAAGGCAGCTATGTCCTTTGCGAAGGCATTGGGGAGGATAACAACTGTTTAATGCGTTTTGATGAAGTTATTATTAACGGGGGAGATTTGGAAGATGGACAACAAATTAAATAACTCTGTTGCGGAACAGGTGCAGTATATTAAAAACCAGGCCGCACAGGCGGCAGCGGCCTGCGGCAGGGCCCCGGGGGAAGTTCAAATAATGGCAGTAACAAAAACAGTGGCGCCAGAGTATGTAAACCAGGCAATTGCCGCCGGCATTACCCTGCTGGGTGAAAACCGCGCCCAGGAGCTATTGGAAAAATATGACCGCTACAATAAAGAAGGAGTGTCTATTCACTTTATTGGCCACTTGCAAACAAACAAAGTCCGCCAAATTATAGATAAAGTGGATATGATACATTCTGTAGGCAGCCTGCACCTTGCACAGGAAATTCACCGCCAAGCGGAAAAAATAGGAAAGGTTATGCCGGTCTTGGTGGAAGTAAACATCGGCGAGGAGGACAGCAAAAGCGGTATTGCCCCCCAACAGTTAATGCAGCTGTTGGAGGAGATGTCAAAACTTTCCCATATTTCTGTTCAGGGTCTTATGGCAATACCGCCAATTTGTGAGAAAGAAACAGAAAACGACCAGTATTTTTGCAAAATGGAACAACTCTTTATTGACATAAAGCAAAAAAAATTAGATAATGTTAATATGAATATTTTATCTATGGGTATGTCCCGCGACTATCAAAGGGCAATTCAGTTTGGCGCAAATGTTGTGCGCCTTGGCACAGCAATATTCGGCAGCCGCCAGTAATCAGTAATAGTACATTAAGTTGTGAATATATACCGTAAAACACAAAGGAGAATAAACCATGGCTTTAAAGGACACCCTTAAAAATTTAATTGGAATTCCAGACGACGCTTATTATGACGATGAACTGGAAGATGAGAACCAGGCTGGTTCCGGAGATACTTTTCCACCAGAATCTCCTTTTAATACAAATAACGACCGTAAACATAACAAAGTAGTAAATATTCATGCTACAACCCAGCTCGCCGTTGTTTTAGTAAAACCGGAACGGTACGAGGACGCAAGTTCCATTGCCGACCACTTAAACGCCAAAAAAACGGTAGTGCTGAACCTGGAATCCACCAATAAAGATGTTTCCCGCCGGTTAATTGACTTTTTGTGCGGTGTTGCATACGCAAACGACGGCCAAATGAAGCGTGTCGCCAATAATACTTATATCATCACCCCGTATAATGTGGATATTATGGGCGATTTGCTTGACGAGTTAGAAAATAATGGTGTTATTTTCTAATGGTTTCGCCTCAAAATTTTACCTCAAAAGAGGACAAGCTGTTTTTTGATAAATTGGCGGATTGGATCCACATCGTTCAAAAAAACTGGACAGAACGTTTTTCGTTTTTCCTGGACCAGCGGCAGCAGGCCGCAGCGGAGTACTATTTAAGTAAGGCGGGTTTTTCCCCTTACGCTTTTTATGGCGGCTATGGTGAGGCCCAGCGCAAGGTGCTGGGGTTGTTTTTGGAATACAGCGAGCCGGAGGAGAATTCCTTTCCAGTCCAAGCGGTAACGCTTCGCTTTAAAAAGGAGTACCAGCTTCGCCACCAGGATATTTTAGGCTCTTTAATGGCTTTGGAAATTAAGCGGGAGCTGGTGGGAGATATTTTGGTGGACGAGGGAATTGCCGTTGTTTTTTGTTTGCCGCCGGCAAACCATCTTATTATGAACGAGCTGGAAAAGGTGGGCAGGGTAGGCGTGCAAAAGGAGGAAGGCCGCCCCCAGCAGCTGCCCCAGGGGGTAAAGCTGCTGCCAATTACAGGGACGGTAAGTTCCATGCGGCTGGACTGCGTCATTGCTTTTTTAGCCAACATCAGCCGGGAAAAATCCGCGGCGCTCATAAAAAGCGGTGCGGTCAGCGTTAATTTTTTTGAAAATAAAGAGGTGGAACAGCCTTTAAAAGAAAAGGATATTCTTTCTGTTCGTGGTTATGGGCGGTATGAAGTAACGCAAATAGGGGGGGCCACGAAAAAGGGAAGGCTGCATCTTACTTGCAGCAAGTATGTTTAAAAGGGTGGTGCGCTAAAACAATAAAAGGTTTTGGCAGCGCCAGTGATAAAATAGGGGAGGCTCTTGGATATGATAACTCCGGAATTGATTGCGTCCAAACGGTTCGATAAAGCCATGGGTGGCTTTCGGCAGGATGAGGTAGAGGAATTTTTAAATCAGGTTGCCGAAGAGTATGGGGCGCTTGTTAAGGAAAAAGAGGAATTGGAAGAAAAAATAAATCTTTTGGCTGAAAAAATTGAGCAGTACCGTGCAGATGAAGACAGCCTGCGCAGCGCGCTCATTGGCGCTCAAAAGCTGGGAGACAGCGTCATTCGCGATTCTAAAATAAAAGCGGAAAATATTTTGCGGGAAGCCACTGTTACTTCTGAAAAAATGATGGAGGAAGCCCAAAAAAACATTAAAAAAGAAGAAATTACCCTAATTAAAATGCAAAAAGAGGTGAGCAAATTTAAAAATAGATTGCTTACTATTTATAAACAGCATTTGGAGCTTATCAGCGCCCTTCCAGAATATTCTGCGGAAGAGGTTGCAGTAGACGAAGCCGCTGCCGCGGCAACCACCGCCCCAGAAACTGTGCCACCAGCGGCCCAGCAGCCCCCTGCTTTGCAGGAAGAAGCACCAGTAACGGGGGAAACCGTGGAGCTTGATTTTTCCGGCTTTGGGGAAAAGGAGCCCCGCCAGGAGCCGCTGAATTTTGCTGAAATAGAAGAGGAGCCAGAAACCTCCAATTCTAAATTTGGCCCCCTGAAGTTTGGCGAGGGATTCGATGTGGAACGGGACGAAGGGCAAAAAAACGCCCTGTTTTCCCGTAAAAAACATAAATAAAAAATAGTGGAGCAAAGCGAAACTGTTTGCACAGGGAAGGAAGGGCAAATAGCCCAAATTTGCCTGTACATCGGCTTTTTATTGTGAAACAATAAAAAATTAAGATAAAATAAAGGGAGAGAACATAACAATGATTCAGGATTACAACAAAACGCTGAATCTGCCGCAGACAGATTTTAGTATGAAGGCGGCCCTGCCTCAAAAAGAACCTGTTATGGTTGAGAAATGGGAAACGGAACAATTATATAACAAAATGGTAGAACATAATAAGGAAAAGCCATTGTATGTTTTGCACGATGGCCCCCCTTACGCCAACGGGGATATTCACCTTGGTACTGCCTTAAATAAGATCCTGAAAGATATTATTGTCCGCCAAAAAAATATGTCCGGCTACTGCGCCCCATATATCCCCGGCTGGGATACTCACGGTTTGCCCATTGAATTAAAAGCCAGAAAATCCGCGGGGGCTTCTAACGCAGCGTCCCCCTTGGAGCTGCGCAAAACCTGTAAAGAATATGCCCTGCATTATGTGGACGTGCAGAAAAAACAATTCCAGCGCTTAGGCGTTTTGGGCGATTTTAACGACCCTTACTTAACCCTAAAGCCCCAGTTTGAAGCAAAGCAAATTGAAGTTTTTGGCCAAATGGCAACAAAAGGTTACATTTATAAGGGCTTAAAACCAGTATACTGGTGCCCGGAATGTTCCACAGCCCTTGCCGAAGCAGAAATTGAGTATGAGGAGGACCCCTGCTTCTCCATCTATGTAAAGTTTGCCGTAAAGGATGATAAAGGCAAATTAGCCGCTTTGGGCATTACAAAGGAAAACACATACTTTGTTATTTGGACCACCACCACCTGGACCCTGCCGGGCAATATGGCTGTCTGCCTTGGCCCGGAATACGAATACTGTGTAGTAAAGGCCAACGGCGAAAACTACATTATGGCAAAAGAATTGGCTCCCGCCGCAATGAAGGCCGCCAATATAGAAGAGTACGAAATCTGCGGCAGCGTTTTGGGGAAAGATTTAGAATATATTGTTTGCCAGCACCCCTTCCTGGAACGGGAGTCCCTGGTTATTGTAGGCGACCATGTTACACTGGAAAGCGGTACAGGCTGCGTGCATACTGCCCCCGGCCACGGTGTGGAAGACTTTGAAGTTTGTCAAAACCATTACCCGGAACTGGGCATTGTGGTCCCTGTAGACGCTTACGGCAAATTAACTGCGGAAGCCGGGCAATTTGCAGGCCTCACCACAGACGCTGCAAATAAGGCCATTGCAGAGCATTTAACCTCCACCGGCAATATTTTTGCCGTAGAAAAAATTGTCCACCAGTACCCGCACTGCTGGAGATGTAAAAACCCAATTATTTACCGCGCTACCGAGCAGTGGTTTTGTTCTGTAGAAAACTTTAAGGATAAAGCAATCGAGGCTATTGAAAGCGTCCAGTGGATTCCAGGCTGGGGCGAAGGCCGCATTAAAAATATGGTCAGCGACCGCAGCGACTGGTGCATTTCCCGCCAGCGCACCTGGGGCGTTCCCATTCCAATTTTTTACTGTGAAGAGTGTGGCGAACCTCATATTGACGAAGCTTCCATTGCGGCAGTTTCCGCCCTTTTTGCAAAAGAAGGCTCCGACGCATGGTGGGCCCACAGCGCGGAAGAAATTCTGCCCCAGGGTACCGTCTGCAAAAAATGCGGCCATACCCATTTCAGAAAAGAAACCGATATTATGGACGTTTGGTTCGATTCCGGCACAACTCACGTTTCTGTATTAAAGGAAAACAGCAACATGAAGTGGCCCTGCGACTTGTACCTCGAAGGGGCCGACCAGTACCGCGGCTGGTTCCAGTCCTCCTTGCTTACCTCTGTTGCATGCTGGGGCGTTTCCCCCTACAAGGCGGTTTGCTCCTGCGGTTGGGTAGTGGATGGCCAGGGCAGAAAAATGTCCAAATCCTTGAAAAACGGCACCGCGCCGGAAAAGGTAGTGGAACAATACGGCGCCGATATTTTAAGGCTGTGGGTTGCTTCTTCCGACTATCATTCCGACATCCGTGTTTCTGAAGAAATTTTCAAACAGCTTTCCGAGGTGTACCGCAAGGTTAGAAATACCGCCCGCTACATCCTGGGCAACCTGTACGACTTTAACCCGGATACTGACAGCGTTAATGACAGCGAACTCCACGAGCTGGACCGTTGGGCCCTGGCAAAAATGGACGAGCTGGCTAAAAAGGCAAACGACGCTTACGAAAAGCTGGATTTCCACATTGTATTCCAAGCGGTACGCAATTTCTGCACAACGGATATGTCCAACTTCTATTTGGATATTTTAAAGGATAGATTATATGTAGAAGCGCCAAATTCCCCATCCAGAAGGGCAGCACAAACCACCATTTACCGCATCCTGCGGGATATGACCCTGGTGTTTGCGCCTATCCTGGCTTTCACCTGTGAAGAAATTTGGGCCAGCCTGCCAAAATCCAAAAACTGCAACAGCGAATCTGTTGTCCTTAACGAAATGCCCAAAGGCGGCGCCATGGCCCAAAGCGCTGAGTTTATGGCAAAATGGGAACGGATCCGCACTGTGCGGGACGTAGTAAATAAAGCCTTGGAGGACGCCCGCGCGGCTAAAAGCATTGGTAAATCCTTGGAGGCGCAAATCACCTTGACCTGCACCGGGGATCTGATGAACTTCCTGCAGGAAAATAAGGACGTTTTGGAAACTGTATTTATTGTTTCCAAGGTTGTGCTGGACAATGCCCAGCCACAAGCGGCCACCGGAGATGTAGAGGGCTTGGCTGTTGCCGTAGCAAAAGCCAGCGGCGGAAAATGCGAACGCTGCTGGGTGTACAGCGAAACTGTAGGCAGCAATAGCGAACATCCAACCCTGTGTGCGCGTTGCGCCAAAATTGTTGGTTGATACTTATTATTTTAAAGAAAGCGGTGCAAACCTTTATTTGCACCGCTTCTTTCCGGTTTACTAAATCATTGGCCGTTTACCGGCAAGGAAGGGAGCAGCTTTATGCTTACTTTTGTGTGGCTTACTGCCGCCATTGTTCTTGTGGCCCTGGACCAGCTCATTAAGCTGTGGGCAAATGTTTCCTTAAGCCAAATAGATACTATCCCCCTTTGGGAGGGGGTTCTGCACCTAACATACCGCCGCAATTATGGCGCCGCTTTCAGTATTCTGCAAAACCAGCGGTGGCTGCTTATTTTGGTAACCACTGCGGTCATGGCCGTTATGCTGTATATCCTTCTTTCCAAAAAAGTGACCCAGCCAATGCTTGTTGCCTCTATTTCACTCATCC
>CAJTSZ010000088.1 GCA_910578755.1 uncultured Oscillospiraceae bacterium
AAAGGGCTTTGCCCGCATATGAAATACCCCCGGCTATGCCGGGGGATATTTATTTTTTTATAGAAATTTTGGCGTTCCTTACCCGGCCCCAAACTTTGCCGCGGTATACCGCGGCAAAGTAATTTGTACTTCGTTTTAAATTTATTTTACAAGGGTGCTCACGGGGCCTTATTCGTTTTAGGGGCAGCCCTGTGCAGGGCGCTCCGCCTCTGCACCCAGGCCCACCCCGCTGTAAGTTAGCAAGTTTGGCTTTGCCAAATACCTTCAAGCCTGTGCTGGCGGGCTTACCCAGCCCGCACCTGTGTGTATGGCCGCCCCTTTTCTTTTAAAGGCATTAGCTGCCTCCGGGCTTACCTACCCCCAAACCTCTTTCTAACGAAGAAAGAAGGAAATAAACAGCAATTCAGCGGGGATACCCGCTGAATTGGCAGTAAGCTCGCTTTGCGAACTTGCGATACTTTCTGCCCATGAACAAGCTTTGCAAGTTTGGCTTTGCCAAACTTGCAGCCCTTCGCTGAAGGGCGTATTCTTTTAACGGCAAAAGAATACGGCCGGGTAGGCCCAAAAATAAATTTAGGAAAAAGGTACTGCCGTTGGGTATTGACAAAAGAGGGTATGTTGCATATACTATATATGAACAATTATTCATATAATCAATCGTTTCAGATGACAGGAGGTTTCGTCATGGAAAAGGGAAAAGCAAATTTGGAACTTGAAAATCGGCAAAACTCTTTGGAAAATACAGAAGACTGCGGCTGCGGCCACAGCCATAGCCATGAGGAAAGCAGCTGCGGCCACGCTCACAGCCATAGCCACGAGGAAAGCGGCTGCGGCTGCGGCCATAACCACAGTCATAGCCACGAGGAAAACAGCTGCGGCTGCGGCCACAGTCATAGCCACCAGGAAACGGCAAAGGGTTCCCTGGAAAAAAAGATATATCTTTTGGAAAACCTGGGCTGTGCTAACTGCGCCGCCAAAATGGAACGGCAAATCGGCCAGCTGCCTGGCGTACAGGAGGCAACCATCACCTACGCTACAAAGCAGCTGCGGCTTGTGGCAGAAAATCCCCACCAACTGCTGCCGGAAATTCAAAAAATATGCGCCTCCATTGAAAAAGAAGTTAAGGTAGTTCCCCGAAAGGCACAAAATTCCAACCTTACCACTAAAACATACATTATAGAAAACTTGGACTGCGCCAACTGCGCCGCCAAAATAGAACGGCAAATCAACCAGCTGCCCAGCGTGGAAAACGCTATTTTAACCTACGCAACAAAACAGTTGAAAATAACAGCCCAAAACCCGGACGCGCTGTTGGATGAGGTGCGCAGAATTGCCTCTGCCATTGAAAAAGATGCCATAGTAATGGAAAAACCCAGCCGCCCCCAAGCAGAAGAAAGGAAAAACGCGGGGCTTTCGGAAAACAAAAAGAACCTGCTTTCCATAGGCACAGGGGCCCTGCTGTTTTTAGCAGGCAATTTGCTGGAAGAAATTCAGCCCACCCTTTCGTTTTTCGTATTTTTAGCAGCCTATATTATTTTAGGCGGGAAGGTAGTGCTCACCGCGGCCCGCAATATGACAAAGGGCCAGGTGTTTGATGAAAACTTTTTAATGAGCATTGCCACCATTGGCGCCTTTGCTATTAAAACCTACCCCGAAGCCGTGGGCGTTATGCTGTTCTACCGCATTGGGGAATACTTTGAGGAACGCTCTGTGGAAAAAAGCCGCAAACAGATTATGGATGCGGTGGACCTTCGCCCCGAGGTGGTTCACTTGGTAACCGCCGGCGGCCAAGTCCAGGTAATTGACGCTGCCCAGGCAAAGGTAAATGACATATTGCTGGTTCGCCCTGGCGACCGCATCCCCCTGGATGGCATTGTAGTAGAAGGGGAAAGCCGCATTGATACCTCCCCCATTACCGGGGAACCAGTGCCGGTCAAGGCGGCCGCAGGCAGCCAAGTCATTTCCGGCTGTGTCAATACTTCCGGCCTGCTGAAAATAAAGGTGGAAAAGCCCCTGAGCGATTCTATGGTGACCCGCATCCTGGACTCTGTGGAAAACGCCGCCGCCAGCAAACCGCAAATCGACCGCTTTATTACCCGCTTTGCACGGGTATATACCCCTGTTGTGGTTGTTTTGGCAGCCCTTACTGCCATTGTGCCTTCCCTCATTACGGGTAACTGGAGTTATTGGGTATATACTGCCCTTACCTTCTTAGTTATCAGCTGCCCCTGCGCTTTGGTGCTCAGCGTGCCTTTGGCCTTTTTCTCCGGTATTGGGGCAGGCTCTAAAAAGGGTATTTTGTTTAAAGGCGGCGTTTCACTGGAAGCCATTAAAAATGTAAAGGCTGTGGTTATGGATAAAACCGGCACCATTACAAAGGGGAACTTTGTGGTGCAGGAGGTCATTCCCGCAGGGAATATGCAGCCCCAGGAACTGCTGGCCTTGGCAGCCGGCTGTGAGCTTCGCTCCACCCACCCCATTGGCGTCAGCATTGTGGCGGCAGCCAGGGAACAGGGCCTGGAAATAGAACAGCCCTCCAAAGTGGAGGAAACAGCGGGCCAGGGGATTCAAGCCCTGGTGCAGGCAGGGAAAGTGCTGTGCGGCAACCGCAAGCTTATGGAAGCAAGGGGGGTTGCTCTGCCCCAAAACCAAAATAGCGCCTTTGGCACCGAAGTGTTTGTAGCCCTCAACGGGAATTTTGCAGGCTGCATCATAATTGCCGATACCATTAAACAAGAGGCCCCGGCGGCCATCGGCGCCCTGCGCTCCCAACGTATTGTAACAGCCATGCTCACAGGTGACGCGGAGGAAAGCGCCCAGGCGGTGGCAAAGGCCACAGGTATTGACGAAGTACACGCAAGGCTGCTGCCCCAGGATAAACTGGCGGAACTGCAAAAAATCCGCGGGAAACATGGCGCTGTAATGTTTGTTGGCGACGGCATTAACGACGCCCCGGTTTTGGCTGGCGCCGATGTAGGCGCGGCTATGGGCAGCGGCGCAGACGCAGCCATTGAAGCAGCAGATATTGTGTTTATGACCTCCAGCATGGAAGCCATCCCCCAGTCTATTGCCATTGCAAAGGCTACTAACCGCATTGCTGTCCAAAACGTGGTGTTTGCTTTGGTTATTAAGGCTATGGTTATGGTTTTGGGGCTCTTTGGTATTGCCTCTATGTGGTTTGCCGTATTTGCAGATACTGGCGTCGCCATGCTTTGCATTTTAAATTCCATACGCATTTTGTACAAAAAATAGTTGAGAGAAGCGAAACTATTTTTTCGTGCATAAGGCGGGGAGGGCGAATAGCCCGCATCCGCCTGCACATCAAATTTTTATTGTGAAACAATAAAAATAGTTGAGAGAAGCGAAACTATTTTTTCGTGCATAAGGCGGGGAGGGCGAATAGCCCGCATCCGCCTGCACATCAAATTTTTATTGTGAAACAATAAAAATAGTTGAGAGAAGCGAAACTATTTTTTCGTGCATAAGGCGGGAAGGGCGAACAGCCCGCATCCGCCTGCACATCAGCTTTTTATTGTGAAACAATAAAAATAGTTGAGAGAAGCGAAACTATTTTTTCGTGCATAAGGCGGGAAGGGCGAACAGCCCGCATCCGCCTGCACATCAGCTTTTTATTGTGAAACAATAAAAATAGTTGAGAGAAGCGAAACTATTTTTTCGTGCATAAGGCGGGAAGGGCGAACAGCCCGCATCCGCCTGCACATCAGCTTTTTATTGTGAAACAATAAAAATAGTTGAGCAAAGTGAAACAATCAAAAATAGGGAGGCCTTTGGCCTCCCTGCCTCTTTTTATGGGTATGTTTTCAAAACCTTTTAGCGGTATTCCGCCGGAAGGTTTTTCTTTTGGAAGGGCCAGGGTACTTCCAAACGCGCACCAGCGGGCAGCGCCCTTTCTTGCAGGCCTCCCAGCCTACAGCAAAAGAAAAGGAGGAAAAAGAAACAGCCGCCTGCGCGGGGGTATTACTAACCTTTTTTTGGGCCGTTTAGCCCAAAAACTTGGGAACTATTTCCGCCTGTACATCAGCTTTTTATTGGGGACAATAAAAAGTATGCTTTCTTTTTCCCTGCCTTTGGCTTATAATAGCAAGTAAAATAAACCCTTTACCGCGGCACAACCCGGGGAAAGGCTGGTTATTATAAGGAAAGAAGGGGATTGCAATGGAAAACCAGGGCAGCAGTCAAAAATTTGCCAGCTATAGCCAGGCAATGGAATATTTGGAGCAGTCATACCGCAAGGGGAAAAAGGACGGCCTGCGGGGCATGGCCTATTTAATGGAGCAGCTGGGAAATCCCCAAAAGCAGCTGCGCTTTGTCCATGTTACAGGAACCAACGGCAAGGGCTCCACTTGTATGCTGGTGGCCGCCGCCCTGGAACGGGCCGGCTACCGGGTGGGGCTGTTCATCTCCCCTCATGTGGATGATTTTAGAGAGCGCATACAGGTAAACCGCACTTATATTTCGGAAAAGGAATTTACCCAGGTGTACGGGGAAGTGGTCGCCGCGGGGGAAAAAAGGGAAGCGGAAGGGTACCCCTTTCCGTCAGAGTTTGAGCAGATTACAGCGGCGGCCTTGTCCTACTTTGCGCAGAAAAAGTGCCAAATCGTGGTGCTGGAAGTGGGTATTGGCGGCGCTAAGGACGCTACAAATATTATCCCAGCCCCCGAAGCGGCGGTGTTTACCCCCATTTCTTTGGACCACATCAGTATGCTGGGGGAAACTACAGGAGAAATTGCCAAGGAAAAAAGCGGGATTATAAAGCCTGGGTGCTGTGTGGTGATTTGCCCCGGGCAGGACCAGCAGGCAGCAGCAGTATTAAAGGAGGCCGCCAGCCGCCAGGAAGCGCCGGTGGTGGAGGCGCCCTGGCCGGAGGAATGCAGCTGTACTGCCAGCGGCGTCACTGTTACAGCCGGCGGCCAGCAGTACACGGTTCCCTTAGCGGGGGATTACCAGGTGCAGAACGCGGCCACCGCCCTGGCGGTTTTAAACGCCTTAAACCAAAGGATGTGGAAAATTTCCCCTAAAAATATTAGGGAAGGCTTTGCAAATGTTGCTTTTCAGGGCAGGCTGGAAATAATAAGCCAGGAGCCGCTGGTTATTTTAGACGGCTCCCACAACCCGGCGGGGGTGCGCTGCCTAATGCAGTATGTGCAGGAGCATTTAAAGGGCCAGGATGTAACTGTGGTGCTGGGTATGCTGAAGGATAAAAGCCATAAGGAGTGCATCCCCATTATTGCTTCCGCAGCCTCACGGCTCATTACTGTGGGCATAAACGATGCGCGGGGGCTTTCCGGGGAAGAAATTGCTGCCGAAGCCGCCGGCTGGTGCAGTAATATTACCCCTTGTACCACGGTGCGGGAGGGGGTCCTCCTTGCGTTAAGGGAACAGGCAGGGCCTGTCCTTATATGCGGCAGCCTTTACCTGCCGGGAGAAGCCCGGTATGCCTATTGGGAATACAAACAGTGCAGGGATATGTGGGAAAAGGGATAGCTTAAACAAATACAAACAGTATATTTTATAAAGTAAAATACAATAAATAGGGTGGTTATATGGAGAATAAAAAGGAAATCTACCTGGCCGGAGGCTGTTTTTGGGGTACGGAAAAATATATGCAGGAAATCGCAGGAGTCATAGAAACCCAGGTGGGCTACGCCAATGGCCAAACCGCCGCCCCAACCTATGAGCAGGTCTGCCATGAAAATACGGGCCATGCCGAAACGGTTCGGGTGGTGTACGACAGCAGCAAGGCCCCCTTAAGCTGGCTGCTGGGCCTGTTTTACCGTATTATTGATCCCACCTCCGTAAACAGGCAGGGCGGGGATACCGGCCGTCAGTACCGCACGGGGGTTTATTATACCAACCCGCAGGATAAGGAAGTGGTAGAGGCTTCTCTTGCAGCGCTTCAAAAGCAATATAGCCAGCCCCTGGCAGTGGAGGCCCTGCCATTAAAAAACTTTTATCCTGCCGAGGAATACCACCAAAAGTATTTGGATAAAAACCCTACAGGCTACTGCCATGTGCCCTGGGACGCTATTGAGGAAGTAAAAAAGCTGCGGCCATAGCAAAAATCAGCCGCCAAAAGCCTGGCAAGCCTTTATGGCTTGCCAGGTATCCCCAACCCCAACCCCCATTTTTTGAAGGTGTTGGCAACCTCCAAGCCTGTGCCGTTGGGGCTGGCCTGCCCAAAGGAGGGGGCGGCATGGCATTCCCACTGTGGCATCTAACCGTTAAAGCCCGCAGGCTTAGTAATGCCGAGCATAGGCGAGGCTACTAAGCGGGAAGCCAGCCGTTCAGCGAACGGCTAGTTTCGTTGGGGAGTGTCCGCCCTTCACTGAAGGGCGGACACTCCCCAAACACCGGTTGCCGCCAATTCAGCGGGTGTACCCGCTGAATTGCTGTTTCTTCCCCTATTCTTTTAAAAATAGGCCCCGTTGGTAAAGGCTTGGAGGCAGCCCATACTTCCAAAAAGAAAAGCCTTACAGTGGGTACCCACTGTAAGGCTTGGTGCTGTAAAGGCAGCGGCAAACGAAACCAACAGCCTTAAAAAAGCTTAGCATAAGTATTGATTTGTTCTGCCACCTGCTGAAAAGCATCTTCAAAAAAAGAAAAGTCCATAGCAGCAGTGTACCGGCTTTCCAGCTTATCATGGATAATGCGGCTTTCTTTCAGCAGGTTTACAGTTTGGGCTATCAGCTGCTGGGCCGCCTTGCGGTTAAAGCTCAGGCGCCCCTTGCGGCTGCGGAGCAGTTCCATATCCATAAACCGCTTGGCATGAATACGGTGGCATGGGGCAAGGCTTTCCATGGGGTGAAAACGGTTCACAGTAACAAAGCCAATGCCAAGGTTGGGTAAAAATAAATGCTCTATTTTGTGGTAGGGGTCGGTGGGGCAATAGCAGGTAATTACGCTGTGGCCTGCTTCCAAGGCGCAGCTGCGCAGGGCGCCAAGCAGCAGGGGGGAAACAGCGCCAAATTCGTCGTGGATTTGGTATAAGCGGCGGCAAAGCTGTTTTGGCGTATCCTCCAGGGCGGTAAGGCCGCCGGCGTGTACCGCTGTTAAAAAGCGTACTTTTTCCGTTGGATGCTCCTCTTTGGAACGGCCAAAGTTTTTCTGGGCAAAGCGTTGGGCGTAGGCGGCAACCTTTTCCATAGAGGTAGCAGAAAGAGCAATGCGGCGGGTATCGGCCAAAAAGGCATAGGCGGCGCTGAAATAATCTACAGCCAGGCGGTAGCATTTGGGCGAGGCGGCAAACAAAGCTTCCAGCTCCTCCCTGTTTTCTTTTAGGCGGGGGGCGTTTAAATAATCCCCAAAGGATAAAATGGACTGGCGCAGCGCCGGGGCAGAAGGTTCCAAAGTATGGGGCGCAGTACCGTCGGCCAGCGCCACCCGGTATTCAGGAAGAATCACCGCATCCAGAGAATTAGGGTCAGAAGAGCAGGGAACCACCTCAATTTGCGGGCATTGAGGGGCAAAATGGGCAGCAATTTTCTTTAAAAAGCTGGATTTTCCAGTGCCTGGCCCACCTTTAATAATAAAAGTGTGCCATGGGCCATTTTGCGGGTCTAACTGGTCAAACAGGGAAACAAAGCCCTTTGGGGTGTTGGCCCCAAAAAAGAACAGTTGGGGTTTGGTCTGGTCAAACATAGCAAAACCTCCGTTATGTAGAAATATTGTTCCGGTTTTCAGCGCCGTTTTGGGGCCAACAGTTTTCTAAAAAGCAGGGGAAATGGCAGCCCGGCGGCGCTTTTGCGGGTATTACTACATTATATCCCTGTAAAAAGAATTTGGTTCTCTGAATATTCCACATAATACAAAAAGGAAAAGGAGCTGCACCGGCACAAAGAACAAATATAAGTAAAAAGGAATAAAGCATCAAGCTGTGCAAGGGCGTCCCCCAGCCTTTGCACAAGCTAAAAGCCCCTGTTTCCCTTTATGGGGAAACAGGGGCTTCATTTATTGCTTTAGCAAGTGTCAAAGCTTCGCTCTGACACAAAAAACCACCTGCTATGCGGGTGAGATAAAAAGCTTAAGCAAAATAACTTCCTTTCTGGCATAATGATGAGTGTTCAAGCCATCAAAATAAAAAAGAGAAAGGAAGTCATTTTATGGCTAACAGTTTAGCACATACTAAATGGATGTGCAAGTACCATATTGTATTTACCCCAAAATATCGCAGAAAAATAATCTACTATGAACTGCGACAGGATATTATGTAAGTACAGTAGGGCTAAATACTGCAACAATAGAAAAATACATAAGGGAGCAGGAAAAGCAAGACCAAATAGAAGACAGTTTGAGCAAAAAAGAGTATGTAGACACTTTCAAGGGTAGCAAGTAATCAAGCCACCCCTTTTAGGGGTGGTCTTGGCTGTTGTAGTTAAAAAACTCCCAATAGTGTTTTTAAAAACGGCTATTACGCAAACTTACGGTTATAAAATAGGGAAGAAACCATCGCTTAACAAGGGTAAACCCGCCTGCCGGCGCCCCTAAATAGGCGCT
>CAJTSZ010000089.1:0-7797 GCA_910578755.1 uncultured Oscillospiraceae bacterium
CATTCTGCCACAAATGAACCGCCAGCCAATGTGTATTTGGGTGGTGAAACCACCCAAATACACAATACATCTCACTAATCGTTTTAAATCAATTATCTTCCAAACTGTTTTTTTTATAATCTTTGACATAAATTTCACCTCATATGCTTTAAATTCCGGTGCGCCATCTGGATAGTTAATTGGCGGTCCGGCTCAATTTGCCGCAGCATTTCATTGTAGCCTTTTAGAAAAAACTCTTTTTGATCGCTGTGATTATTGTGTGCCGACACCATGTAGGTTGAAACCACGACTGTAGACCCTTTCTCAATCCCGTCAAAACAAAACTCAAAGGTGTTTTCTTCTCCCCAACTGACGGAGGGGATAACCCTTATCCCTTTTGAAGCGTAATATGCTCCACACCAGCGGTTACGAAAGGTATTGAAAAGCTGCATAACCGGTGCCATTTCAGTGTACATACTAAAATCCGGCGACAATACCGCCCGGTAGCGTTTTAGTTTCTCTAAGTCTGCGTCAGAGTTCTTTTGTACACATTCAAATTTGTAATCGTAAAGAAAGAAATGCACCATGCGGTCGAGGTGATTATCGCTTTCAAGCTTGGCTTTGTCAAAGCCGATCAGCCTTAAATCGGTAAAATCATCTTCTTTTGATTGAAACCTCGGGATAGGCTGAAAACAAGCAAAGGTTGCGCAAAATAGGCAACTATTTTTAAATATTCACAAATTATTTACAAATGTAGTTTGTACAACCAGTCGAAAGGCGTCGAACCTAACTTGATTCGACGCCTGTTCAATAAATGGTGCGCCTGACAGGATTCGAACCTGCGACACCTGGCGTCGGAGGCCAGTGCTCTATCCAGCTGAGCTACAGACGCTTATTCTTTTGGTTAACAGGTTTATTATATCACAGCAAAAACAAAAAAGCAAATGGATTTTTTATTGTTTCACAATAACAAGCATTCTGCTTTTTATTGCATTTTTCCCCACGCCTCGCTATAATAAGGACACAGCTATTTTCAGCCCCAGTATACAAGGGAAACACGCCTGCACAGGCAAAACATCATGAGGAACGCTTTTGCCTATATTCCTAACAAATGGCAGGCCCCCTATTTGGGGAGGAAGGGATGCTCCACTGCTTTCCAAAAGCCGTCCCTGTAACCTGCGGGCAAAAATTTATAGAAAAATGAGGAGGTTCCCCTATGTACACCATTAACAACTTTACCAATAACGACGATATTAAAATCCTGGACACTTTAGGCCCGTTCACTGTTGCAGAATACCAGCGGGATCTCAGTGTTATGCCGGAAAACGCTATGATAGCCTTTTTCTGCAATTCTATGAATGTGCGGAAACGGCAGGTTATCTGCGACCTTTCCAAAGCTCCCATTACCCTACAGGCAGGCGCTATGCAGTGGACTGTTGGCGATGTAAACGCTACTACCGGTGTAAAAGGCGTCGGAGATTTTTTGGGAAAAGCATTCCGCGGCCAAGTAACCGGTGAATCCGCTATTAAACCAGAGTACACTGGCAGTGGAACCCTGGTGTTGGAACCTACCTATAAGCATATTATTTTAATTGATACAGCAGAATGGAACGGCAATATTATCTTAGACGACGGCCTTTTCCTTGCCTGTGATTCCCGCCTTACCCACAAGGCTGTTATGCGTTCCAATTTCTCCTCCGCGGTGGCTGGCGGCGAAGGCCTGTTTAATTTAGGTATCAGCGGCAACGGCATCCTTTGCCTGGAATCCCCCTGCCCCAAAGAAGAACTGGTTGAAATTACCCTCCAGGACGACATCCTTAAAATTGACGGCAACATGGCTATTGCTTGGAGTGGCAGCCTCAGCTTTACTGTAGAGCGCTCCGGTAAATCTTTAATTGGCTCTGCTGCCTCTGGTGAAGGGCTTGTTAATGTTTACCGCGGCACCGGCAAGGTGCTGCTTGCTCCTGTTACCAAAGGGATTGCCTAAAACTTTATTGTTCCGCAACAAAAAAACAGGTAATTTTAACTGCCAATAAAGGGGCTGTACATAAATGTACAGCCCCTTACTTATCCCTAAATTTTCACTTTTCAACCCTATTGCTTTACCCTTCTATAAAGGCAGTCACCTTGGAACAATGGCAGCCCCCATGGTATAGCGTGTTGCGGGCAGGCTGCACTGTTGTGCTGTTGTATCCATCCTCCGTATTGCTGTTGGGAAAAATAAAATTTTTTGCGCTGGAGGTCACTGTAAAGCGAATACAATGCCCCTTTCTAAACAAGTGGGAAAGCTTTGTAGACCTTATGTCCAGCTTGTAAATTTTCCCTGGCTCCATCATTTTCCCCTGTTCAAAACCTTCCCGGTATCTGGCGCACAGCACGCCGTCGGCCAGCTTCATGGAGCGCCCTTTTTCATCCACATCTGTAATGCGCACTACAAAGTCGGTATCCACTGCGTCGGAGGAAACATATAATTCCGCCAAAAACTCTCCCGTTGCCACCATATCCTTTTCCAGGGGCTTGCTGGTGTAGCATAAATAATCCTGCCGTTTTTCTTCTTGGGCATAATCCCCCGGCATTTCAATTTCGTTTTCGGACAAATCGATTAAACAAACAGCCGGGTTCTCCGGGTGATAAACCAGGGTATCCTGTCCTGGTCCCTTGGGTGGCTCCATAACAAGGGCGCCGTTTCCACCGCTGGTATTGGCCCCGCCTTGGGAAGTCAGGTAAAAAGTAGTTTCCTTTGCCCTGGGAACCGGCCAGTTTTCCGCTGTTTTCCAGCAGTTTTCTTCCACAGTGTAATATTCCACTGCTGCGCCCTGTTCCACCCCGTTTTCCTTTCCCTTTAAAAAATGGTCAAACCATTTAAAGTACAGCAGGTCAAGGTCAAAGCGCAGCGCCTTATCCCCCAAGGCCAAGCCATTCAGGTCATAGTGGGCATTGCCGCTGTGGGGCCATGGCCCCAGTATCACCTTTCGCAGCCCTGCCGGGTAATCCTTCGTCAGCTCCAGGGCTTCTGTTGTCCCCATGCCGTTATCGTCAAACCAGCCAGACTGTATCAACGCCGGCACTGGGCTTTTCAGCCCCTTTTCCGCCCAGTTGGACCGTTTCCAAAAATCATCATAATCCTGGTGCTCCAGCCAGGTTTTAATAAACGGAATGTCATACCCCAATGCCTTTTTGGGGATATCTTCAATGGGGCGAATATCCAGTACCTGGTCCCAGTCCTCCCGTTCCATTCTTCCTGGGTCACCTGTTCTTTGGGCCATGTAAAAGGACCACGCCATCATACCCGAGTTAAAGCACCCGCCCCGCCTTGGCAAATCTACAAAAGGGCTTCCGGCACATACCACACTAATAATGGCCTGCAAATAGGGGTTGCCGCTGGCCGCCGCAGCCCACTGCACATACCCCAAATAGGAACCGCCAATCATCCCTATTTTTTGGTTGCTCCAGGGCTGGGCTGCTATCCAGTTCAGGGTGTCGTCCCCATCCTCAATTTCAAAACACATTGGCAGCCATTGGCCGCTGCTGCCTTCCCTGCCTCTTACATCCTGAATTACCACACCATATCCCCGTTGTACAAAACGGTAATACTGGCTGCTGGCGTTTTCCTTTTTATAAGGGGTGCGCACCAGCACCACTGGCACTGTTCCTTCTTTTCCTTTTGGCAAAAACACATCGGTTGCTAAACGCTCCCCATCCCTAGTTTGTACAAAAAATTCCCCTTTGTACTCCACTGGGAACAGCTTTTCTCCCGAATATTCCTTCTTCCATTGGGCCAACACCGTTAAATTCTCCCATTCCGGGTCAATTAAAATGCCAACCCGTTCCCTGGCAGGTACAACTATCCCCACTATTTTCCCATTTGCTGTCAACAGGTTTTTGGGGAACTTCACCTTCCGCTGAATATACATATTTTCTCCGGCCCGCTGGTACTCTTCCCCCTCCGGCATTACTGCCAGCTGCGGGGCGTTTTCCAAAGCCTTTTCATAGGTTTCTATTTGCTTGGGCAGCTTTTCCCAATGGATAGGCAGCAGCTGTGCCAGCCGTTTTGCGCTTTCCTGGGTCAGCTGCTGCTTTTCCTCCAATTTCCCGCTGAATACATTCAGCAGGCTGTGAAACAGCTTTCCCTGTTCCGTAAAAATTTCCCCGTGCTCAATGCCGGAAATATACACTTTCCACTGCTTCATTTTTTCACCCCATTGTAATTTTTACCTGGTTGTTCTTTTTTATCCGCCGTACCCCAAGGTACTGTGCACCCCTATTATAAACCATGAAGCAGATACAAAGTCAATCCCTTACAACCCCGCTATTCCTCCGCAATAAAAGAAAAAAACGCAGCGTTAAAAGGTTCCAGTTCGTCGTAAAACAGCCCATGGCCGCTGTGCTCCATGGTGTACAGCCGAGAATTACCAATTTCGCGGTGTTGGTACTCTGTAAGCCCGCAAGGTAAAAATACATCCTCTGCCCCTTGGAATATAGCCGTTGGCACATGAACATGGGCCAGGTCCCACCTACAGTCCTCCTTGCACAGGTTCTCCAAAAACTGGCTTGTTCCCAGTGGGGAGGCCGCCAGCGCCAGGGACGAAAACCACTCCAGCACCGCCTCGCTATGGGGCTGTTTAAACAAAATCCGGGTAAGCTCCCAGCACATCTGGGGACGATCTGCCCGTGCAAGCTGCTGTAAACGGGCCGCTGTTTCCATAAGCGCTCCGCTGGGAAAATTCGACGCTGCTGCAAGCAGCACCAGCTTCTTTACCCCTTGCCCGCCGCACTGGTTCATATAACGCAGGGCCACTGCTCCTCCTGTAGAAAACCCCACCAATACAAACTGGTGCAAACGCAGGGTATTTACAATGTGCAGTATATCTTTGGCCATTTGGCTGTAGGAATAATCCCCAACCTCTGCCGCAGAAAAACCACCCCCCCGGGGGTCAAAGGCAACTGGCCGGTATCCCCGGCGCAGCAGTTCCTGTACTTGGTATTCATACATTTGGTGGGGCAGTAAAAAACCGGGCACCAACAGCACCGTGGGGCTTCCTCCTGGGTTAGGGTCATAAACTGCAATTTCCGCACCATCGGAGCAACGAACCATTAACATAAAAAACGCCTCCCTATCTGTAAAAAAATCGTCGGCCCGCCAAAGCGGCGGCTTTGTTTTTAACCATTTTTTCTGACATCCGGCCTTTCCCGCTAAGCAAGGAGCAGTACGGTTTTAAAGATAAAATAAACCTTCCGGCAGTGTTGTCCTCCTGCCTATGCAGGTGTGCCCAAATACTTCCTCTCCAAAACCCCAAAGAACCTGCCTGCCAAAACCCTTTGTTCGGAAATGTTGCCCTTAATGGTTATGTTTCTTTTGGCAGATATACTCCCCTTTGTGTACGGATGGTAGTAAACTATATGAAAAGCAGCCCTTTAACATACCGCAGCAGCTATTTTGTTCACAGTATTTTGGTTGAATTATCCCCCTGTTTGCGGTATAATAACCGCAAAACGGTTATTACATTTCAATGTTTTCTATAGGGCTTTCAGCTCCATACTCAGCTTTTTGTGGGCCTCCCCAGCCCAAACTCCGTTTTGGGGCTTTCAGCCCCAATAGCACAGGCTTGGAGGCATCTAATGCCTCCAAAAAGAAATGGGGCTGGGGCAAACTAAGGTTTTACCCCTGCCCGCCAGCCAGTACGCCAAAATTTTATTAAAAATGAGGGTTTAAAATATGAACGATTTACTCAACTGTTTGGAAACCTGGCATCAGGAAAACCAGCACGAAAAAATAGTCGACGCCATACAAAATATTCTAAAGCAGCCCCAGGAGCCTGAGCTAAATTACCAGCTTGTTTGTCTGCTGGCCCGGGCCCTCAACAACCTTTCCCGTTACGGCGAAGCCCTGCAATGCCTGCGTTCCGTGGCGGACCAGGGCAAAAAGGATTCCCTTTGGCACTTCCGGGTTGGGTATGCTTTTTATTATTTGGGGCAAATCCACCGCGCTTTGGCCGAATTCCATGCAGTCCTCCATCTGGACCCAGAAGATGAGGATGCCCCCACCTTTATTAGCTGGTGTTTGGAGGATATTAAAAACATCGACGGTAAAGAAGAAGCCCTATGTGATGTAGATGACGGGGAGGAAAACAATGAGGAGGAAGGCTCCGATTTCCCTGCTCCATTCTCCCCGGAACTATACAGCAAGGAAGAAATAGAAGCTGTGGAAGCCCATATCCAGCAGTATTTTGGCCCTTTTGACCAAGTTTTCCACGAAATTTTTTCCCCTGATATCCATGTAGATATTGCTGTAATTCCCCCCAATGCCCAGCACAATTACTACACCCTTGTTACCATGGGTATGGGCGCCCATTATATGTCTGTTCCAGAAACGCTGATGGATTCCGGCCTGGACCGGGCGGAAATTCTCCTGTGCCTTCCGCCGGACTGGAACATATTTGGCAAGGAGGAAAAGGACTATTGGCCCATACGCTGGCTTAAAATTTTGGCCCGCCTCCCTGGGGAGCAGGATACCTGGCTTGGCTGGGGCCACACTGTCCCCAACCAGGAGCCTCTTGCGGAAAATACCGCCCTGTGCGGTATGCTCCTTGTTACACCTGGGGACTTCCCCGAGGATGCCCCTGTTTGTGTGCTGCCTAACGGAGAGGAAATAAACTTTTACCAGGCTGTCCCCCTTTACGAGGAAGAAATGGAATTTAAAATTGCCCATGGGGCCGATGAGCTTTTGGAACGCTTAAATAAAACGGCCCTTCAGGTGGTGAATGTCCACCGAGAAAATACATGCGCCTTTAATTCACCAAAGCAATACCTGCTTTCCCAAAAGGACATTCTCCCCATCCTTACCGATTGGGAGGGCCCCCAAGGCTGTTTGGCTACGGACCGCATTACCGTGGACGGGGAAAAAATTGCTTATATGTACCGTGAAAAGCCCCAGGAGGGCCACCCAACAGACAGTGGATGGCGTTTCCTTGCCGGGGATGAAAGCGCCGATTACTTGGACGACCCTTACCACACGGCTGTCTTTACCCTAAATACAATATGCAACTACGACCCGGATATTATCCCCTTCCTTAACGCACCCTACGGCGTTATTTACCGCCGCGGCAAGGATGGCGTTCTGCGTTTGGAACGGTTTACCCTGGGGGAAAATGGAGGGGAAGATTTGGAAGGGCCCCAGGACAAAAGGACGCCCCGGGGCAGGATAAATTAGCATTTTATTGAATTTTTATACAATATTTTGCAGTTGATACGGGCTGAACGGCAGGAAAACTGCTGTTTATTTGTAAAAATGGCTTTAAATATTACGAGAAAACCTCGAAAAACCTCACAAAACCTGAAAAACATATGGAGAAAACAATGAAAACTTTTTTAAAGGAACATCCCCATCTGTGGTTTCAAGGCTACTGGATAATTTACTTAATTTGGTTTTTTTACCTGGAAGCGGTTACTGCACCCCAGTACATTGTCCACTGCTTTTTGGACGACATGATCCCTTTTTGCGAATGGTTTATTTTTCCTTATATCAGCTGGTTCCCCATGCTGGCTTGGGCTTTTGCTTTTCTTTGGCTGAGGGATGGCAAAAGCTACGACAAGCTGTGCCTTATGGCTTTTTCTGGAATGAGCCTGTGCCTGATTATTTACATGCTGTGGCCCAATGGCCTGGCCCTGCGCCCACAGGGTTTGCCCAGGGAAAATATTGCTTCCTCTGTTATGGCCCTCCTTTGGCAGGCTGATACCCCCTCTAACGTGTGCCCCAGCATCCACTGCCAAACCTCCGCGGCCATTGCTTTGGCTGTGACCCACTCCAAGCCGCTGGAG
>CAJTSZ010000089.1:7807-8493 GCA_910578755.1 uncultured Oscillospiraceae bacterium
TAAAACGGCGGCCCAGCTTATGGTAATTTTTTGGGCGGCATTGATTTGTGCTTCTACCGTATTTACAAAACAACATTCAGCCGTAGATGTTGTTTTGGGTGCGGCTATGGCTGTTCCATGGTATTTTGCTTTGTACCGAAAGGAAAAGCCTTTATTGGCATTAGCAGCAAAATAAAAAGGGCCCTTTGGGCCCTTTTTATTTTGCCTATATTAAAAAAAGCTCAGCTGTGCCGGCTGGTAGCCCTGCTTATAGGCCTCGGTAATTTCACCCATGCGGTACAGTATGCCCTCCCTTTTACAGTCCTGGGTAAATACCTCCCACAGCCTGCGGGCCTTAGGGCTGACGCACTGGTAGCTTTCCCCAAACTGCGCCTGGTAGCGCTCCCGCAGGCCCAGGCTGGGGAACAGCTGTTCCAAATGGTCCAAATACCATTGCCTTTGGTTTTGCCGCAAAGTTACGCCAAAATAGGGATAAATAAACCGCACGCCGCTTTTGGCCCCTTGGTACACAATTTCACGCACATTTTCCTCACTGTCCTCCAAAAAGGGAAGAACAGGCATTAGCAAAATGCCGGCGAAAAGCCCGCTTCCCCCCAGGTTCTTGAGAACCTCAAACCGCCGGGAGCTCACCGCCACCCCTGGCTCTATTTTTTGGCACAGGCTGTCGTCCGCCGTGGTGACTGTTA